>JBJSYU010000178.1:0-2953 GCA_046089945.1 Candidatus Methylumidiphilus sp. | reverse complement strand
CTGGCGACCGGGCGGTCGAGCATGCGGTTGGAGATGTTGGCGGCGGCGCGGATTTCGTTGCTGCCGAGCGCGTGGATGCTGTTGACCTTGCTGACGAACTCCGGGCTTTTCGCGTCAAGCTGGACAACCGCCTCGACAAAGCCTTTGACTTTGTTGTCCAGCATCAGCAGCGTGTCGCCGTTGAGCTTGACCATCGCCGATGCCTGTTCGGCGGCGACCGGCTTGACCGGTTCGGGCGGGGTCAGGGTGAGGGTTTCAGGGGGGGATAGCACTACGTCGTTCATCGTGGGGATTCCTCTATTTCGACGGGAAGGGTAGGGGCAGGCGATATTGTTGGAGATTTGAGTGCGTCTTCGCTCCCTCTCCCCTATGGGGCGAGGGGGACTTAAATCAGCGATTCCTTAGGCGGTTTCCTCGCACAACGGTCGTTCCGCCGACGCCAAGCCAAAACAATAGTTGGACGCCAGGCAATGGTCTAGCCACTGCGACAAAAAATAGTTCAACCGCCATTTGTAATCCATGACTTCGCGTGCTTGCCCGCCACGCCGGGGATGCTGCACGGCGGGCCGGGCGTGGTCGCTCAGCACCTCGGCGGCGCGGGCGTCGAGGTAGACGCGGATGCGCACCGCCGGCTCCAGCAGCGGCTCGGCCAGCCCGAAGCAGTGGCTCAACTCCAAGGTGAGCGTAT
Organism: Candidatus Methylumidiphilus sp.; assembly: GCA_046089945.1. Taxonomy (GTDB): domain Bacteria; phylum Pseudomonadota; class Gammaproteobacteria; order Methylococcales; family Methylococcaceae; genus Methylumidiphilus. Next base: position 2,265 of record JBJSYU010000178.1, on the reverse strand, counting down.
ACGGCGAATGTTCCAGCAATTCAAGGTGCAGCGTGGGTTTGCCCTCGGCGCGGGCGGCGGCGGAGCGGGCCATGCCGGGCAGGTTTGGCGCCAGCCGCAGCAGGCGCTCAAAATTGGCTTCGCACAGCTTGGAAAGCCAATACGATTTCTCCACCGGCTCCAAGACGCTCATGGCCGGCCTTCGCGGTAGCGGGCGCAGGCGCTGGCGGTTTCCCAGAGGGTGACTTCCACGACCGGCAAGCCCTTGGCCTTGACCGCTTCGTAAATCAGTTGCGCGAGGTATTCGGCGGTCGGGTGTTCGGGCAGCGCCAGGAAACGCTCGCCGGCCTGCGTCAGCAGCGGCACCAGCGGGTCGTCTTGGTGCAGCAGGAAATTGTGGTCGAGGACTGCCTCGGTGAATTCCGCCGTGGCGGCGGCGAGGTCGGCGAAGTCGCAGACCATGCCTTGGTCGTTCAGCCGCTCCGCCGCCAGCGTGATCGCCGCCTTGACGCTGTGGCCGTGCAGATGGCGGCACTTGCCGGCATGTCGCATCAGCCTGTGGCCGTAGCAAAAATGGATTTCTTTGGTGATGGCGTGCATGGTTTTAGGATGCGGCGGGTTCGGGCGCTTGGCTTTTGATGCCTTTGATGACGCCGGCGATGCGGTAGCGCTCAAGTCCTGCCGACGTGCAGCGGGTGACTTCAATCAGCGCGGTGATCGGCGGGGTGATGCGGTCGGCCGGAAACGTGCGGATTTCCAGCGCCCGGCCGGGTTCGACCGCCTCGTCGGCCTCGAACATGATGCCGCTGGCGCTGATTTCCATGCACAGGGCATGGGCCTGGTTGCCGGCGGCGACGCGCTTATAGCTCATCGCGCAATTGGCCTTCATGCGCGGGAAGCGGCGCTTTTCCTCGAATTCCTTCATGACTTTGGATGTGTTTAAGCAGGTGGCTAAGGGTGGTAAATGGGCGCTATTGTAACGCCTCGCCATAGCCTAGGCTGATTAAATTGCCGCCGCCGCGTAAAGTCGCAATTTCTCCGCGCAACGCATAAAATGCGCCCCCATGCAGACTCGTCCCCAACCACGCACAGGTTCCACAGGCGGTTTGCCGCGCCCCTGTTTCGGCCTTTGGGCCTTTAGGGAAGCGCTGAATTAAGTCCCAGCGCCCTTGGGGGAGAGCGTGAACCTTTGTTTTAGTAACACCCTCGCCCCAGCCCGCCCCCTGCGAGGGGGAGGGCGCAAAGACTCCATGCAGACCTTCCTGATCGGGCAAGCCGCAAGCCAACGCCATCCCATATCTTTTAAGGAAACTCCATGTCCGACCCGTCTCCAGACAAGCATCAGCACAAATCCAGTTTTGCCGCCCTTGCCATCGGCGCCATCGGCGTGGTGTACGGCGACGTCGGCACCAGCCCGCTGTACACGATGAAGGAGATATTCAACCATGCCCATGGCCTGTCGCCGGACAAGGCCACGGTGTTCGGGGCCATGTCGCTGATTTTCTGGGCCTTGGTGATGCTGATTTGCCTGAAATATGTGGTGTTCGTGATGCGCGCCGACAACCGTGGCGAAGGCGGCATCATGGCCCTGATGGCGCTGGCGCTGCGCAAGCGCAACCGGCCTAGGCAGCGGGCCATCATCACCACGCTGGGCCTGTTCGGCGCCGCGCTGTTTTACGGCGACGGCATCATCACCCCGGCGATTTCGGTGTTGAGCGCGGTCGAAGGCTTGGAGGTCGCCGCCCCCGGCCTGCACCGCTACGTCATTCCAATCACGCTGGCCGAGCTGGTGGGCCTGTTTTTGTTCCAAAGCCAAGGCTCGGAAAAAGTCGGCAAGCTGTTTGGGCCGATCATGGTGTTTTGGTTTGTCGCGCTGGCGTGGCTGGGCTTCAACAGCTTGGCGCAGTCGCCGGAAGTCATCCAAGCCCTGAACCCGATGTATGGCCTGAAGTTTTTCGCCAAGCACCGTTGGCACGGCTTCTTGGCCTTGGGCGCGGTGGTGTTGGCGGTGACCGGGGCGGAAGCCTTGTACGCCGACATGGGCCATTTCGGGCGCAAGCCGATTCAATTGAGTTGGCTGCTGTTTGTAATGCCGGCCTTGGTGCTGAATTACCTGGGCCAGTCCGCGCTGATCCTGCGCGACCCGGAGGCGGTGAAAAACCCGTTTTACCTGCTGGCTCCGGACTGGGCGCTGTACCCGCTGATTGCCCTGTCCACGGCGGCGACCGTCATCGCCTCGCAGGCGGTGATTTCCGGCGCGTTCTCGATCACCCGCCAAGCCGTGCA
>JBJSYU010000177.1:0-10629 GCA_046089945.1 Candidatus Methylumidiphilus sp. | reverse complement strand
CATCAAAATGAAGTCGAAATGTCCGGCTATAACTTTGAACACGCGCCCACCGAGTTTCTGTTTTCCTGCTTCGATACTTACGAAAAAGAATGCCGACAACTGATCGCCCAAGATTTGCCGCTGCCGGCTTATGAGCAAGTGTTGAAAGCCTCACACGCCTTCAACCTGCTCGACGCCCGCCGCGCCATTTCCGTCACCGAACGCCAGCGCTTTATCTTGCGGGTGCGCGATTCGGCGAAATCCGTCGCCGAAGCGTATTACAATCGCCGCGAAAAACTCGGCTTCCCGATGCTCAAACCACAGGAAAACGGCAATGTCTGAGAATGAATTAAAGAGCGTCGGCATCGTGTCGGCGCAGCCCAGCGGGAGCGCCGGCATCTTGCCGGCTACAAACGACTTATTGTTTGAACTCGGCACCGAAGAACTGCCGCCCAAATCCTTACTAACCCTATCCCGCGCCCTGCAAGCCGGCGTTGAAGCCGGCTTGAAAAAAGCCGGATTAAGTTATGGCGAGTTTGTCTCCTACGCCACGCCGCGCCGCCTAGCGTTTTGGGTGAAAGATTTGGCGACCGCCCAACCCGACCAAACCGTCGAAAAACGCGGCCCGGCGCTGAATGCCGCGTATACTGCCGACGGGGCGTTGAGCAAAGCCGCCGAAGGCTTTGTGCGCAGTTGCGGCACGACGGCGGATCAACTCAGCACACTGAAAACCGACAAAGGCGAATGGCTGGTATTCAAGCAAGCGGTCAAAGGCGCGGCGACGGCGGCGCTGATTCCCGACATTATCCGCCAAAGCCTCAACGCGCTGCCCATCGCCAAACGCATGCGCTGGGGGGCTGGTGTCGCTGAGTTTGTGCGCCCGGCGCATTGGGTGGTGTTGCTGTTTGGCGATACCGTTATCGACACCACAATACTCGACTTGCCTAGCGGGCGGATCACAAGAGGCCACCGCTTCCACAAACCCGGCACGATCACCGTCAATACCCCAGCGTCATACGCCGAACAACTGCGCACTGAAGGCCAAGTCATCAGTAATTATGCCGAGCGCATGGACGCTATCCGCGCCGGGGCGAATCAAGCCGCGACAAGCGTCAGCGGCAGCGCCCATATCGACCCGGATTTGCTGGAAGAAATCGCCGCGCTGGTGGAATGGCCGGTGCCGGTGTTAGGCGGCTTCGAGGCGCGGTTTTTGGAACTGCCTGCCGAAGTGTTAATCACCACGATGCAGGAAAACCAGAAATATTTCCCGGTGAAAAACTCCGCAGGCGGTTTGCTGCCTTGGTTTATCACCTTCAGCAACATCGACAGCTCCAGAATCGCCTCGGTGCGCGAAGGCAACGAGCGCGTCGTCCGCCCGCGCCTGACCGACGCCGAATTCTTCTGGAAACAAGACCGCAAGAAAACCCTAGAAGGCCGGGTGCCGAATCTGGCGCAGATTACCTTCCAGAAAACCCTAGGCTCGCTGCTGGACAAAGCCCAGCGTGTGCAACGCCTCGCCGCGCATATCGCCAACAGCTTGGAAGTGGAAAGCGCTTTAGTTGAACGCGCCGCGCTATTGGCGAAAGCCGATTTGCTCACCGAAATGGTCGGCGAATTCACCAATCTGCAAGGCACCATGGGCCGTTATTATGCGATGGCCGAAGGCGAACCCGCCGATATCGCCGCCGCCATCGAGGAACAATACCTGCCGAAAATCTCCGGCGGCGTGTTGCCCGTCACCCATACCGGCCAAATGCTGGCGCTGGCCGAAAAGCTCGATACCCTGACCGGCATTTTCTCCGCCGGGCTAATCCCCACCGGCGACAAAGACCCTTACGCGCTGCGCCGCGCCGCTTTAGGCGCCATTCGCATTTTGGTCGAATGCCGCTTGGATTTGGATTTGCCCAGCCTGTTGGCCTACGCCTTGGAACCGTTCAGCCACAGTTTCGACCGCGCCGCGACTTTGAAACAGGTACATGAATTCATCCTCGACCGTTTGAAAGGCTATAGCCAAGATCGCGGGTATAGTTTCGATGAATTTGACGCCGTGCTGGCGGTGCAGCCGCCGCGCCTGTTGGATTTTGTGTCGCGGCTGGCGGCGGTCAAAGAATTCCGCGCCCTGCCCGAAGCCGAAAGCCTATCCGCCGCCAACAAACGCATCCGCAATATCCTGCGCAAAACCGAAGAAACCGTCGTCGCCGTGGTGGACGACCACGCCCTAAAAGACGTGCAAGAAATCAACCTGCTGCAAGCCGCCCGCGACGCCCGCGAAGACGTGCTGCCCTTATTGCGCGAACGCGACTATACCGCCGCGTTAAGGCGCTTAGCCGGCTTGCGCGACGACGTGGACGCCTTTTTCGACCACGTCATGGTGATGTCAGAAGATTTGGAACTGCGCAAAAACCGGCTGGGTTTATTGGCTATCGTCGAAGGTTTGTTCTTGGATATTGCCGATATTTCGCGTTTGCAGGCAGGGTAATGCCATTGAGCGAGCGCAAAGACCACGACCATTCCTACAAGCTGCTATTTTCCCACCCGGAAATGGTGGCGGATCTGTTGCGGGGGTTCGTGCATGAAGACTGGGTAGGCGGTTTGGATTTCAGCAGTTTGGAAAAAGTCGGTGGCAGCTATGTCACCGACGACTTGCGGGAACGTGAGGATGATGTCATTTGGCGGGTGCGCTGGGGCCAGGAATGGCTTTATGTGTATCTGCTGCTGGAATTCCAATCCAGAATTGACCCCTTCATGGCTGTGCGCATCATGGTGTATATTGGCATGTTGTATCAAGATTTGATTCGCAGCCAGAAATTAACCGCCGCCCAGCGCCTGCCGCCCGTGCTGCCTTTAGTGCTATACAACGGCAACAAGCGCTGGAATGCGTCGCAAGACATCGGCGAACTTATCGCTAAACCGCCTGCTGGCTTGGAGCAATACCGTCCCAGACTGAGCTATTTTCTGCTCGATGAAGGACGGTTTTTCAGAAACCGAACTGGCACCCCTGAAAAACTTGGCAGCGGCTTTGTTCCGCATGGAAAACAGCCGTAGCCCCGCAGAGGTGCGGCAAGTGCTGGATTCCTTGCTAGAATGGTTAAAATCGCCTGCGCAAGACTCATTGCGGCGGGCTTTCACCGTCTGGCTAAAACGGGTTTTATTGCCGGGCCATGTGCCGGGCATCGAATTTTCTGACTTAAACGAACTGCAAGAGGTGCGTAGCATGTTAGCCGAACGAGTAGTCGAGTGGACTAGAGATTGGAAACAACAAGGGATAGAAGAAGGCCGGCAGGAAGGTAGACAAAAAGGTAGACAGGAAGGCATACAGGAGGGTATACAGCAAGGTATACAGCAAGGTATACAGCAAGGGTGGCGGAAAGGCAGAAAAGAAGGCGAGGAAGCTTTATTGATGCGGCAACTGGAATTGCGCTTTGGCCCATTGGATGAGTCCATCCGCCGCCGAGTGCAAGAAGCTAACGCCGAAACATTGTTGTGCTGGGGTGAGCGGATATTAACGGCAACGACGGCTGAGCAAGTGGTGGGAGAATAAATCGGCGTTGCTGTGCCTCTGCCCACTGGGTTCTTTGCGTTGTTCCCATGCACATATGGGAACAACGAAAGTCTGTATTCTCTGTGGCGTTAGCCTTTACACGACAAAAATGAACATTTTAACTGGAGGTTTACCATGACTACAGTTACCCATCAAGGCGAAGTTAAAATTCCACCGCATTTGCTTAAAGCTTTGGGTATTTCTCCAGGCGCTGAGGTCGATTTTGAGCAGCGCGGCGAGGTCTTGTTGATGCGGGTCGTCAAAGCGGGCAAGCAGTCGCGGGTGGAAGATGGCCCAAAGATTTTGAATTATGTTGGCCGGACTGTGACATTAGCGGAGATGGATGAAGCGATTGGCAAAGGTGCTGGGGAATCATTGTGAAATCTGTGGACACTAACGTTCTGGTGCGTTATTACGCCCAAGACGATCCCAATCAATCTAATGCCGCCACTAAAATACTAGCAACCGAGCCTGATTTATTCGTTTCAAAAACTGTTCTAATTGAATTCTGGTGGGTGCTGACACGCGCTGAAAAATTCAGCTTTCCGCTTGACAAGGTGGTTGCCGTGATCGAGCATTTGATAGGCTTGCCAAACATTAGCATCGAAGATGATGCTGCTGTTCTAAAGGCGTTGTCATGGTGCCATTTGGGCTTGGAATTCCCGGATGCTTTGCATCTTTCCAGTTCTTCACGTTGCGAGACAATGCTGACTTTTGATGACCGAAAATTTGCTCGTCGTGCCAATCGTCTGGGACTTCATCCGCCTTGTTATGTACCCGTATCATAATGGCAATAATACATTGACCACACGCTTTGCGTGAAACGCTATTAACTTAAGGAGAACAACCATGCGCAGTTGCTGCAAACAAGTCCGTGAGTTTGTCGATTTTGGCAAGCATTTGCACGGGAAGGTGAAGGAGTTGTATGAGGATTTGAATGAGCATGCCGAGTTGGAGCGGGTGCAGATGTTGTTGGCGTTTCTCAGTCGGCATGAGGAGCATATGGAGGAATCTTTGGCGCGGTTTGAGAAGGATGCGCGGAAGGGGATTTTGTAGGCTTGGCTGGAATATTCGCCGGAGTTGGATGTGGCGGCGGTGATGGCGCGTTTTCCGGTCAGCGCGAAGCCGTCTTCGGATGAGATTTTCCAGTTGGCGATGGATTTTGACGATACCTTGGTGAAACTGTATCGAGAGATTGCCGAAAAGGTCAACGATTCCAAGACTAAGGAGGTTTTCAACAACCTGCTGCAATTGGAGGAAAAGGAGAAAATCCAGGTGGTGCGGGCGGCGATGGCGCTGGACGACATGTGACCGGCGAAAATCGCCCCGCTTTCGGCGCATTCAGGTAAAATCGCCGCTTTTTTGCATTAAGCCTTTTCAGAGAGTCAACACGCAATGGTTCAAATCGGCATCGTCATGGGCAGCAATAGCGACTGGGAGGTCATGCGGCAGGCCGCGCAGCAGTTGAAGGATTTGGGGGTCTCGTATGAGGCTAAAGTGGTTTCCGCGCACCGCACCCCCGATTGGCTGTTCGAGTACGCGGAAACCGCCGCCGGGCGCGGGATACAGGCGATCATCGCCGGGGCCGGCGGGGCGGCGCATTTGCCGGGGATGTTGGCGGCGAAAACCACGCTGCCGGTGCTGGGTGTGCCGGTGCCGTCGAAATACTTGCGCGGCCAGGATTCCTTATATTCCATCGTGCAGATGCCGAAGGGCATTCCGGTGGCGACATTCGCCATCGGCGAGGCGGGGGCGGCCAATGCCGCGTTGTTTGCGGCGGCGATGTTGGCGAACCACGACCCGGAACTGAATCAGCGCTTGCAAGACTTCCGCCGCCGCCAAGCGGAGGCGGTGTTGGAATTGGAATTACCGGAGGTGGAATGATGGACAACAGCACACATATTTTGCCCAAGGCGATGCTGGGCATTTTGGGCGGCGGGCAGTTGGGCCGCATGTTCACGATGTCGGCGCGGTCGATGGGCTACCGCGTCACGGTGCTAGACCCCGACCCGGAAAGCCCGGCGGGTTCGCTGGCCGATGTGCATCTGTGCGCGGGCTACACCGACGCCGACGCGCTGCGCCAGTTGGCCGAGACCTGCGCCGCCGTGACCACGGAATTTGAGAATGTGCCAGCCGAGAGCATGCGCTTTTTGGAGCAGCACACCCGCGTCAGCCCGTCGGCGGCGGCGGTCGCCATCGCGCAAGACCGCATCGCTGAGAAGCGTTACATCGTCGGCGCCGGTTTGCAGGTCGCGCCGTTTTTGGCCATCGAAAGCGCGGCGGATTTGCAACAAGACTTGAGCGGCCATTTGCCGGGCATTTTGAAAATCGCCCGCTTAGGCTACGACGGCAAAGGCCAGGTGCGCGTCCAAACGGCGGCAGAAGCGGCGGCGGCGTTCGAGGACATGGGCGGCAAGCCCTGCGTGTTGGAGCGGCTGTTGGACTTGCGCACGGAAATTTCGGTGATCGTGACGCGCACCGGCATCGGCGAGGCAGTGTGTTTTCCAGTGGCGGAAAACCAGCATGCCGGCGGCATTCTTGATGTCAGCATCGTCCCGGCGCGCATCGCGCCTAGCATCGGCGAGCAAGCGCGGCGCATGGCGGTGCGGCTGGCCGAGGCGCTGGATTATTTCGGCGTGTTGGCGGTGGAGTTTTTTGTGCTGGACGGCGGCGAACTGCTGATTAACGAAATCGCCCCGCGCCCGCACAACAGCGGCCATTACACGCTGGACGCGACGTTGGCCAGCCAGTTCGACCAGCAGGTGCGGGCGATGTGCGGCCTGCCGCCGGGATCGCCTAGGCTGCTGAGTCCGGTGGTGATGGTGAACCTGCTCGGCGACATTTGGCAGGGCGGCGAGCCGGCTTGGGACATTTTGCTGAGCCAGCCGAATGTGCATCTGCACTTATACGGCAAGAGTTCGGCCCGCGCCGGGCGCAAGATGGGCCATTTCAACCTGCTGGCCGCAGACGTGGAAAGCGCGTTGGCGCAAGCCTTGGATTTGCGGCGGGTGTTGGCCCAGGCGTAAACGCCGATGTTGAAAAAGCGTAGGCGCCGATGCTGAAAAAAAGCGATTTTTTCTATGAACTGCCGGAGCAGTTGATTGCGCAAATGCCGCTGCCGGAGCGCTCGGCCAGCCGCCTGCTGACTTTGGACGGGCCGACCGGCGCACTCGCCGACCGCCAGTTTGCGGACTTGCCGAGCCTGTTGCGGCCCGGCGATGTGCTGGTGTTCAACGACACGAAAGTGATGCCGGCGCGGGTGTTTGGCCGCAAGGCGTCTGGCGGCAAGCTGGAATTGCTGGTCGAACGCCTGCTCGACAGCCGCCGCGCCGTGGCGCACATCCGCGCCAGCAAAGCGCCGAAGCCGGGGACGGAATTGCTGTTGGATGGCGGCTATCGTTTAACTGTCAGCGGGCGGGCGGAGGATTTGTTTGTGGTCGAATCGGCGGGGGCGGACATCGCCGACCTGCTTGCCGCCGTCGGCCACATGCCGCTGCCGCCGTACATCGACCGCGCCGACGCCGAGGCCGACCGCGAGCGCTACCAAACTGTGTTCGCCCGCCAGCCCGGCGCGGTGGCGGCGCCGACGGCGGGGTTGCATTTCGACGCGGCGATGCTGGCGCGGCTGGACGCGCTCGGCATCGTGCGCGTGCATCTGACCTTGCATGTCGGCAGCGGCACATTCCAGCCCTTGCGCGTGGAAAACCTCGACGAACATACCATGCATGCCGAATATTGCGAGATCAACGCGGCGGCGGTCGATGCGATCCGCAGCGCACAAGCGACCGGCGGGCGCGTCGTCGCGGTCGGCACGACGGCGGTGCGGACGTTGGAATCGGCGGCCTTGTCCGGCGAACTGCGGCCGTTCCAAGGCGACACGCGGTTGTTCATCCGCCCCGGTTTCCGCTTCCAATGCGTGGACGCGCTGCTGACCAATTTCCACCTGCCCGAATCCACCTTGCTGACGTTGGTGTGCGCCTTCGCCGGCTATGCGGAAACCTTGGCGGCGTATCGCCATGCGGTGGCGCAGGAATACCGCTTCTTCAGTTATGGCGATGCCATGTTTTTGACCCGCCAAGACTAAACCTCTCCCCGGAAACCCCACCATGTTTGAATTGCACCCGCAACTGCAACAGGATTGTTTTGGCATTGGGCGCTTTGCCTTGTGCCGTTTGCTGCTGATGAACGACAGCCGTTACCCGTGGCTAATTCTCGTCCCTGAGCGATGCGGCATTACCGAGACATTCCAATTGCCGGAAGTGGATCAATGGCTGCTGTGGCAGGAATCTTCGCAATTGGCGCGGGGTTTGGCGAAAGAATTTGCGGCGGACAAAATGAATATCGCCGCCATCGGCAATCTCGTGCCGCAACTGCATGTCCACCATGTCGTCCGCCATCATCATGACCCGGCTTGGCCTGCGACAGTGTGGGGCAAACCCGATCCCGTGCCGTATGACGAAGCTGGCCTTGAGGCGGTCGTGGCGCGTTTGGAAAACTTCTTGCCTGCGGATTTTCTCTGGAGCGTCCCTTGAATTGCCGCCCCGGCTGCGGGGCATGCTGCACGGCCATCTCCATCACCACCGCAATACCCCATATGCCGGACGGCAAACCCGCCGGCCTGCCTTGCGTCCAACTCACCGCCGATTGGCGCTGCGCACTATTCGCCGACCCCAGCCGCCCCGCCTGCTGCGTCGGCCTGCAACCTTCTGTGGAAATGTGCGGAAACAGCCAAGCCGAGGCTTTGGCTTATTTGTCTTGGCTGGAGGAGGCGACGCGGCCGGTGTTTCAAAATGCATCAGAACTTTCAGGGTTGTGAGATGATGAACGAAGTGCATCATGAAACATTGCACTAGACCTAATGCACTAAATCAAACTTATCGGAGTGCCAGTTTTGGACTTTAATCAATCATTAGCTATTCAAATTGCCCAGAGTTACTCTACAGGGGGTGCCGCAGAATATGGCTTAATTGACTCTTTTGCTGAAATATGCCAATTCTTATCCGACAACCCAGACCGGCTTTCTTGGCGCTCAAGATCAATTCCTTCGATATACGATGCAGACGGATTGCATGTATTAGCGGAAAAGCATTTCGCTGGCTATCGCAAATCTGACTTCCCGACCGAACCAAGTACAGTTCCAGATGAAATTGTCAGTATTGTGATGCAAGAGGCTTACGGATATCCAGTGGCGGATAGTGAGCGCATGAAGCGCGAGCATCAACACGCGATGAGTGTTGAAAACTGCGTAGGGGCATTGCTGGAAAGATATCTGGATTCAGTGTTGCGCCAACAAGGCTGGCACTGGTGTTGCGGAAATTTTGTCAAGGCAATTGACTTTATTCGCAGAGACCAGCAGGGAAATTGGCTGGCTATGCAAGTGAAAAACAGAGACAACACTGAAAACTCATCAAGCAGTGCAATTAGACATGGCACACCCATACAAAAATGGTTCCGGTCTTTTTCCCGCACGGGTGCAACCAATTGGGACAACCTGCCGCCGCCAATGCAAGGCTATGGACTGAATGAGGCAGGATTTATCGCTTTTGTCAGAACCTATATTGAATCAGAAAAGGCGCGGTTGCAGCGGCTTTCCAAGTAAAGCGGATTTTCTGAAATGCAAAATCCATTCGCTATCACGGGTGTTTTTGTAGCGCGAAAACGCAAAGTCGTCAAAGCGTTCCACGGGTTCATTGCGCAGCAGTTTTATCAGCAAAGCGCCAATCGCAAAGCCTAAACTGGCAGGTACGGCATTTCCCACCTGCTTATATTGTTCAATCAGTGGCCCAGCCAATTGCCATGTTTCGGGGAATTCCTGCAAGCGTTTATATTCCTCAATGGAAAGCGGTCGGTCTAGTTCAGGGTGGGCCAAATCGGTTGCGGGCATCGCCGGGTGTGTCACTAAGGTTGGAGAGGGCTTATCCCACGCCAGCCGCCGCAAAAAACCGGATTTTCCGCCGCCCGCCAAATACGCCTTGCCTAAGGCTTCGCGTTGCAAATCCTCCGGCAGAAAACGCCAATTCTGGCCTTGTTGCAGCAGCCGATAATAGCGCAGCCGTTTTTCGGGAAAATTCAAATGGTGATGTTCCTTAATCCCTTTTACGGCTTGGCGAAAGGTTTTCCATGGCTGCAAACCGCTTTCGGCATTTTCGCTGTGGGTCGGCGTGAGAAAGGGTGGTTTTTTGCCGTTGCGCGCACAGACAATCACCACGCGCTCACGCACTTGCGGCGTTCCAAAATTGGCTGAATTGTACAAATTGAACGAATAGGCATAGCCGCTGGCCTCGATTCGGCTCAGTACAAAATTCAGTGCGCCGCCGGGCAGTTCGTCGAGATTGAGGTCAGGGTATTCCGGCCCGCGCATCTCATGCGGGCGGTGGCTCATCGGACAAGACAACAGCCCGCGAACATTTTCGATCACCAGATATTTCGGCCTAATGCTTAAGGCAATATCCAGATAGGTTAAAAACGCATTGCCTCGGTCGTCTTTAAACGCATTACGTTTGCCGGCTGTGCTAAACGCTTGGCACGGCGGGCCACCGATAATCAGGTCAATGTCATCGCCTTTGGATAGTCCAGCATAGGCTAACACCTCGGCGGCGGAATAGCGGTTTATGTCGCCAATCAAGGCCATGTTTGGCCTGTTGAGCGCAATCGTCTGCCGACAGTATTTGTCCACCTCGCAAGCGAGGCGAATGTCAAAACCTGCCCGCTCAATCCCTAAATCCAGGCCCATCGCGCCGGAAAAAAAACTTAATGCAATTGGCTTGTTTTTGGGGGCTGCATAGCTAGGATGGTCTTCGGCCAGTTGGTGCGCCGTGGCAAGCGCATAGCGGGTTAGGCTTTCCGCGTCAATCAGCCAATTCGTGCCGATCCGGCGCGCGACCAGTATTCCTTCCCGGCATAGGGTTCGCACGCGCTGCTCGCTGACATTCAGCGCTGTCGCTGCTTGTTTGATGGTGTGTTCGGTACTCATCGAGAGTTTCCTCGGCGAAATTTTCAATGAGTACCATTATAGCGGATCAAGCGGTCTATTCAAATCCCAGACAACTTGGCTATCAACGCGCCTCCTTAATATTGGTATACCGCTATCATTTTTGATCGATGATTCA
>JBJSYU010000176.1:0-2504 GCA_046089945.1 Candidatus Methylumidiphilus sp. | reverse complement strand
AATGTCTGGGAATGGTGCGCGGATGTTTTGCACGACGACTATACGGACGCCCCTGCCGATGGCCGGGCATGGCTGGAAGGTGGCGAGCAGGACGGGCGGGTTTTGCGCGGCGGCTCTTGGATCGTCAATCCTCAGAACCTCCGCTCCGCCTACCGCAACTGGTGCTACTCCGGCCTCCCAAACATCGATACCGGTTTCCGGCTTGCCAGGACGCTTACCCCTTAAACCTTTACCGCCTTACCTCTTTTGGCTCTTGCCCTTGCTCTCCGGCGCAGCCGGGCGATTTTTTTTTGGGGGTATTTTCCCATCCCCACGCCCCGCGCCAACGCCCTTATCCGTGTGATCGTTCCCACGCTCCGGCAAACTGTGAGAGATGGGTTTAACTGGTTTGCGAAATACTCCTGAGGCTGTTCCAGGCCACCAGTGGCGCGGCTTGCGGATGCCCGTCAGGAATGCCATAAACCAATTAAACCCACCTCCTCTTGCACGCCAAGTTGGGTTGTTGGGGGTGCGGGCATCCTGCCCGCATTCCCAATAAGCCGGCTATTCCCCTGTCGGCAAACCCAGCCGTTCCCATATCGTCAGGCAGGCGTCGGCTTGGTTGAGGGTGTCGGAATGCAGGCCGGGGGAGCCTTGCTCCAGCAGGCGGTGGCAGAGTTCGGTGACGACGTCCAGGCCGAAGGCGCGGATGGCGTCGCGGTCGTCGCCGTAGCCTTCGAGGCGCTTGCGCACCCAGCGCGGGATTTCCGCGCCGCAGGCGTCGGAGAAGCGGGCAAGCTGGGTGTAGTTGGTGATGGGCATGATGCCGGGGACGATGGGCAGGCTGATGCCGAGCTTTTCGCAGTCATCGACGAAGCGGAAATACGCCTCCGCCGTGTAGAAGTATTGGGTGATGGCGCTGTCGGCGCCGGCTTCGACTTTGCGCTTGAAGTTGCGCAGGTCGGCTTCGGCGCTAGTCGCCTGCGGGTGGGTTTCCGGGTAGGCGGCGACTTCGATGTGGAAATGGTCGCCGGTTTCGGCGCGGATGAATTCCACCAGCTCGTTGGCATAGCGGAATTCGCCGGCCGATAGCATGCCGGAGGGCATGTCGCCGCGCAGCGCGACGAAGCGGCGGATGCCGCTGGACTGGTAGGCTTGCAGCACTTCGCGGATGCTGTCTTGCGTGGAGGCGATGCAGGAGATGTGCGGGGCGGCGGCGACGCCGGTGGATTGCTGGATATCGACGACGGTTTCAAATGTCTTTTCGCGGGTGGAGCCGCCGGCGCCAAAGGTCACCGAGCAGAAACTGGGCTTCAGCGCCGCCAGCTTGGCGACGGCGGCTTTGAGGGTTTCGGCGGCTTGGTCGGATTTCGGCGGGAAGAATTCAAAGCTGAAACTACGGGGATATTGGTGTTGTGAGTCCATGGGGCGTTTTCTTTACAAGTGTATGTGGTTGGGTAGGAAAATCGATGGAAAGGCTTTTGGTGAATAGGCTAGGGTATTAAGAAGGCTCTGATGAGCCTTTACTCCCTCACCCTAAACCCTCTCACCACAAGGCGAATGGGCTTAATTCATGCATTAAACCAATTCCCGCGCCTTTTCAAAGGCGTCGCGGAAATCCAGGTATACCGGCTGTTCGGTGTCCAGCATCAAGGCCAGCAGGCGGTTTTGCAACTGGTATTTGACGTTGCCGACGGCCAGCGCGCCGATGCCCACCGGGTTGGGGCTTAAGGTTTTGCTGCGCAGCGGCACGCCGTTGTCGCCGCGCTTGACGCCGGCCACGCCCAAGGGCGGCACGGCGTTGACGTCGCCGATCACTTTAAGCTGCTGGGCGTCGGCGAGGATGTCGGCGTCCAGCACTTCCACGCCGGCCTTGGCGGTGCAGAACACCACGTCGGCATGGGCGATCAGCCGGGCCTTGTCGGCGTCGGAGCTGGCGTAGGTGCCGTGCAGATGGCAGCCGCACAGCGCGTTGTATTCGTCGGCTTTTTGCAGCGCGGTGTCGATGCACAAGTGATCGACGATGGTGGTGTTGGCCCCGGCCAGCGAGCTGATGACGCCGGTCGCCAAGCCCACCGGGCCGGTGCCGCCGAACACGACGGCACGCAAGCCTTGCAGCCCCAGGCCGTGGACAGCTTTAAGCTGCTTTTCGACGCTGGCGACCAGGGCGGCAGCGGTGGTGAACGCGCCGGAGGGGTCGGCGAACACCGACACCACGAACGGCGGCACCATGGCTTTTTTCGCCACCGCCAGCATGTCCATGGCAAGGCGGATGTCGCGCCCGCCGATGAAGATGCCGGTGCGCTTCACGCCGGTGGGGCCACGCGAGAAGATGGCGTCTTGCACCAAGCCGTTGACCTCCTCCAGCTTGACGTTGCTGTACGGCAGCAACACCTCGAAGCCCGCGTCGGCAGCCATGTTCAGGTCGAACGGACTGTTGTGCGGCATGGGGTCGAGCATGTGGATGATGGAACGTATTGCCATGGGGGGTGCCTCGTTGGATCGGTTGGTAAAGCGCTGGCTTA
>JBJSYU010000175.1:0-3189 GCA_046089945.1 Candidatus Methylumidiphilus sp. | reverse complement strand
ATATTTTTTGTGCATAGGCATTTAACAACTGATGTTGCGCAGCCCGTGGGAACCACACGCCGCCAAATCCAGCTTGCGCCGCCGCCATGCGCGGACGCCGGCGGCGCCTAAGCCTAACAGGGTTAGCGAGAGGGTGCCGGGTTCGGGGACAGTTTGGCCTGCCATGATACTGGCGGCGGGCGTATTGTTATAGGCCCAGCGGTTGATGGTATAAGCAATATTTTGGCCGTCGATATTCACTTCGGCCCAGCCGTAAAACAGATTGACGCCGTCCGTGAATTTAAAGCCAAAATACCCGTCGATACCATCTTGAAAATCCACCGCGCTGCCTGCGACTTGGGGTACGCCAGAGGCGGACGAGGCCAGCCTACGGTCGGTTTGTCCGCTGGAGCCAAACCCATAACCGTTCGCCAAAGCTGGGCCGATGATAAAGTTTGTCGGCAGGTTTTGAAAAACATGGCCGCTAACACCGTGCTGCCGCCCTTGGCCAAGCGCGCCGACGCACTGAAACAGTTAATCATCGATAAGGGCATCATGGATTTTCCCGATGGTCATGGCGGCACGGTATACAGCCAGCAAGTGATTGAAGGTTTCATCCAGTATTATCACGAGCAGGTTGGCCCGTATACTGGCAAGGCCGTGGTGGCCCATGCCTGGGTTGACCCCGCGTTTAAAGACGCTTTGCTGAACCCGGAAAAGCCCAATTATGAACCCTACAAAAGCCATCCTAAGCGCGGGCCGTTTGCCGCCGCCATTTATATCAGCGAGTTTTTGGCTGTCGCCGCCAGTGCCAATAGGCTGGCGTTCAGATGGCCTCCTGAACAAGGCTTGAAAGGGTATACGCTGGGGGCGGAAGGCGATTATCTGCGCGTGGTGGCGAATGGCTATGAAGCCAAGACTGGGCAAACCGTGCATAACTTGGTTGCCTGCACTTTATGCTCCTGCTACCCGCAAGCCTTGCTGGGTGTCCAACCGGTCTGGTACAAATCCCAGCAATACCGGGCGCGCAGCGTGTCTGCCCCGCGTGGGGTATTATTGGAGTTTGCCCAATTCAATGGCAATCTAAGTCAAGTCCAGGCTTACCTGAACACAGTCACGGAAGTTCGCGTTTGGGATTCCAATTCGGAAGTGCGCTTTTTTGTGATTCCTGAACCGCCGCAAGGCCAAGCGTTGACCTACGCCAACGAAATAAATCTGGTAAACTTCGTGACGCGCAACGGCATGATCTGCACCCAACTCATCTAAACCCTAGAGGAGACACACGATGGAAGGCCCGCATAATACCCACGCTTGGTCTGGCTATGACGCCATACCCGATAAAGGCCAAGCAGAACCCATTTACGGCCCAAGTAATATTTGGCCTTGGCCGGAACCCGCTTGGGAAGGCCCCATGCATGCGATTTTTGCAGTGACGTCCGTGGTTTTTGAGGGCGCAGCTAAGCCAACCAACAATAATCTGGACATGGCGCGTTGGGGGCGCGAAACCATGCACCCGCGAAACTACATGAATGCGCCCTATTTTGAGTTGTGGCTGCGCTCGGTGTCGCGCTATTTGCAGCGCAGCGGCAAGGCGACGACGGAGGAATTGACGCTGCCTAGGGGTGTCCATGGCCCGATTGTTGACGTAGCCTCGCTGAATCGGGCCATCGCAATTGAAAACAGCGCCAAAACCGAGGCCACACCGGGCTTTGGCTTTCCCGTCAGTCAACAATCGCACGGCGGGCAAACCTATCCGGTTTACTCGTCCACCGAGTATCAAGAGGAGACGCCGCCGATTGCGCCCAAGTTTAAGGTGGGCGACCGTGTCCGGGCTATCCTGCTGCGCACCGACAGCCATTCTAGGCATTATCCGCTATACCGCAACAAAATAGGCACCGTGGTCGCCTATTACGGTTTGGCCAAACCGGTGCAAGGCACGTTCCAGCCTTATTATCAAAGCCCTTACCCGGACGTCAACTGCAAGGGTTTGCAGAATTATCTGGTGCCGCTTTACAGTGTGCGTTTTGAATCCTCCGCCGTGTGGGGGCCGCAGTTTGTCGAGCGGGGCGTGGGCAATAACAGCCGGACGATGATTTATGCCGACATGTGGGAACCCTACCTGCGCAGGATCGGCCCATTGGTGGTGGACAACTAAGCATTAACGGCATCGAGAGAAAACCATGAGCGACTGCAAATCCATTCGGGACGAACTTTTCAGCGAACCCGCTGAACCTTTGCTGCGGGAAGGCGAAGACAACCCATTCCGCAACATTTGGGAGGCGGAGGTTTTTGCGATTGGCAATTTGCTGATTAAGCAAGGCTTCATGACCCAGCGCGAATGGGTGGAGGTTTTCAGCGAAGAAATCAAAGCCGCCCAAGAGCGCGGCGATCCAGATCGTGGCGACACTTACTACGACCATTGGGCGTCGGCGTTGGAGCGTGTGTTGATCGAGCGCGGACTGACTGACCGGGAAACCCTGACCGAACAACAACGCCTTTGGGAATTGGCCCGCAAAAACACGCCGCACGGGGTGGCGTTGTCGCTGGACAATGCATTCCTCGACGACCATGGCCATGATGAACATGGCCACGACCACGGCCATCACCACCATCACCATCACCATGGGGAAACGCCATCAGAGGAATTGCTGAAACCCATTTTTGTGTGTGCCGACACGCGCAACACCGAAGCCTATTCCTAAAAATGGCAACATTTGTGGAAACCGGCTAGTTTGCCATCCCTAGACGCTGGATTCTGGCACCCGACCGGAATGACAGAGATCAATCTGACCACCCATACAACCCTTTACTTCAGGAGACCGACATGTTTGACACCATGCAAAACGACACTGCCCGCGATGCGTTGACTATCGCACCTATTACCGAGGCCAGCGCTTCCCACGTTGCCCCCGCCATGGGTATCGCGGCATTAGGGCTTACCTTAGTCCTCTTCACCGCGCTTGCGCCGGTGCAGGCGGTGCATAGCGCTGCCCACGACACCCGCCATGGTTTCAGCGTGCCTTGCCATTAACGGCGAATCCCTGTGCTATTTAGGCGCTTGTTATTGGCCGGTGTGTTGGCAGGATTGGTATCCGGCCTACTGCTGAGCGCTGTCCAATACTTGCAAGTGATACCTTTGATCCAAGAGGCCGAACGCTACGAAATGGCGGCGATGGCGCACACGGACGGCGGCGATGCGGGATGGTCGCC
>JBJSYU010000174.1:0-6334 GCA_046089945.1 Candidatus Methylumidiphilus sp. | reverse complement strand
GGCTTGCTGCGGATCGGCCCAGGGGTCGTAGACATCGACGTGGGCATTGTAACTTTGCAGCTCATCGATGATGTCGATGACGCGGGTGTTGCGGATGTCCGGGCAGTTCTCCTTAAACGCCAGACCCAAGATCAAGACTTTGGCCTCGCAGGCCGGGATGCGCTTGCGGTTCATCAGCTTGACGAGGCGCTGCACGACGTATTTGCCCATGCCGTCGTTGATGCGGCGGCCGGCCAGGATGATTTCAGGATGGTGGCCGACTTCCTGCGCCTTGTGCGTCAGATAGTAGGGATCGACGCCGATGCAATGCCCGCCGACCAGGCCAGGGCGGAACGGCAGGAAATTCCACTTGCTGCCGGCCGCCTCCAACACTTCCAGCGTGTCCAGCCCCAGCGTGTGGAACAGGATCGCCAGTTCGTTGATCAAGGCGATGTTGACATCGCGCTGGGTGTTCTCGATGACCTTCGCGGCCTCGGCCACGCGGATGCTGCTGGCCTTGTGGGTGCCGGCGGTGATGATGAGCCGGTACAGCGCATCGACAAAGCCGGCGACTTCGGGCGTGGAGCCGGAAGTGATCTTTTTGATGCTGGTGACGCGGTGTTCCTTGTCGCCGGGATTGATCCGCTCAGGGCTGTAGCCGCAGAAGAAACCTTGGTTGTAACGCAGGCCCGACTGCGCCTCCAAAATCGGCACACAGACTTCCTCGGTGGCACCGGGGTACACGGTGGACTCGTAAATGACAATGTCGCCCTGCGCCAAGACCTTGCCGATGGACTCGCTGGCCTTGACCAAGGGCGTCAGATCCGGGCGGTTGTGGCCGTCGATGGGCGTGGGGACGGTGACGATATAGACGTTGCAGCCGGCCAGTTCCGCCGGGTCGGACACATAGGCCAGCCTCGTCGCGGCTTGCAACTCTTCCGTCGAACATTCCAAAGACCGGTCAACCCCGGCGCGCAGCTCTTCGATGCGCCGGACATTGATGTCCAGCCCCACGGTCTCCAACTGCCTGCCAAACTCGACCGCCAGCGGTAGGCCCACATAGCCTAGGCCGATGACGCCAATCTTGGATTCCGCGAGCAAGCGCATGTGTTCTCCTGCAAAAAATCTAAACAACTCGATAAAGGGAATTCGGCAATGCGCCGGCGGCCGCCCCAAGCCAGCGCTGCCCGCCGGTCTGGTGGGCAGGCGGCGTATTCTAAATGGAAGCCGCCGGTTGCGGAAAAATTTTTTCTCCGACGGGCGGCGGCGCTTAGGCGGCGGCCGCCAGAGCGCCGTCTCGCCGCGCCTGCATCCAGATACGGCCAAAACCTCCGCGCCAACAAAATTAGAGCTTCCCGTTCAAGGCATTTACCTTTCGCCTCCCGGCCCGGCAAAGATGCGCGCCAAGCGGCTGCGGCGTCGAAAAGACACAAAGCCCGGCTTGTTCGCTTATAATCGCCCGACGCTTGCCTGAGGGGTTGGTTGAGCTGGGCGTCCCGGCAAGCAAACCTTTATGTATCCGGCAGCACATGATTCGTATCTTCAGACATTACATCTCAGGCGCCTACCTTTTTCTGTTTTTCATGGAAGTGGGCGTGTTTTCGGCATCCTTCTATCTGGGGGGGCTGCTGCAAGCCTATAGCTGGCACCAGGAGTTTGCCCTGGAGGTGGACATTTTGTTGCCCTCGCTGGTTTTTTGCGCGGTGATGCTGGTCTGCTCCACCGGCATGGGGCTGTACCAGCGCGCCCACGACTTGGGCGACTCGGTGCTGCTGATGCGCATTGCGGCAAGCTTCCTGCTGGGCGCGGCCATCATGAGCCTGCCCTTCTATTTTTTCCCCAAAGTCTTCCCGGGGCGCGGGCTGTTTGCCTATGCTTTGGCCATCGCCATGCTCGGCGCCCTGGTGTCGCGGCTGCTGTTCCTCAAATGCGCCGACAACCAGGCGCTGAAGCGCCGCATCTTGGTGCTTGGGGCCGGATACCGCGGCAATATGATCCGCGAGTTCGAGAAACGCAGCCCCCATCTTGGCTTCAGGATCATCGGCTACATCCGCATGGGGGACGAACCCATCCGCGTGGAGGCCGAACGCATACTGGACTTGCGGACGCGCCTGTTCGAGTTCGTCAGCCGCGAGGATATCGACGAAATCGTGGTCGCGCCCGACGACCGCCGGGGCGGCATCGCCGTGGACGATGTCCTCGACTGCAAAATGGCCGGCTATGGGGTCATGGATCTGCTGACTTTTTTTGAGCGCGAGGCCGGACTGCTGCGGGTGGACAGCCTGCATCCCAGCTGGCTGCTGTTTTCCGACGGGTTCAGGCTGTCCGGCGCATCGCAGGCGGTCAAGCGCTGGTTCGATGTCGCTGCGAGCCTCGCCCTGCTGGCCGCGACTTGGCCCATCATGCTGCTGACCGCCGCCGCGATCCTCATCGAAAGCGGCCGGGGCGCGCCGATGCTGTACCGCCAAGTGCGAGTGGGCCTGCACGGCCGGCCGTTCAAGGTCATCAAGTTCCGCAGCATGCGCACCGACGCGGAAAAGGACGGCAAGGCGCAGTGGGCGCGGGCGAACGACGACCGCATCACCCGCGTCGGCAAGTTCATCCGCAAAGTGCGCATTGACGAGCTGCCGCAATTGTTCAATGTGCTGAAAGGCGAGATGAGCTTTGTCGGCCCCAGGCCCGAACGCCCCGAGTTTGTCGAGAAATTCGAGGAAACCATTCCTTATTACTCGGAGCGCCACCGCGTCAAGCCAGGCATCACCGGCTGGGCGCAACTGTGCTACCAGTATGGGGCGAGCTACCAAGACACCATCGAAAAGCTGCAATACGACTTGTACTATGTGAAAAACTATAGCGTCTTTCTCGACCTGCTCATCATCTTGCAGACCATTGAAGTGGTGTTATGGGGAAAGGGGCTTTAGCCATTCCTTCCTTGAGGCCGCGCCCATGGCCCTCATGCCAGCGCACAGCCCTTGCCCGCCATTCGCGGAAAACAGCATCCATTATGGTGATAACTTACTACTGCTACCTCGTCAGCTTTGCCGCCTATCTGGCGTTGACCCTGCTGCTGGCCGCGGGCTGGCGCGGGCACAGCGTCGGGCGCTGGCTGATCGCCGCCTGCGGCACGATGGCGCTGTGGTCGGGCGGCGTCGCGCTGCAAGAACGCTACGGCCTGCTCTCCGCCGCGCTGCTGTGGACGTTGGAGACACTGCACAGCCTCATCTGGCTCACTTTCTTCTGGAAGCTGCTGAGCCACAACCACGACGCGGTGGATCACTCAGGCTCCGTGTCCATTTACCGCTGGGGGCTGGCCATCTCGGCCTTGCTGCTCCCCTACATTTGGTGCATGCCCTTTCTGCAGATGCACTATCCGCAAATCTTCCGCCTAACCTACCAATTGATCGGGCATGTCGGCCTCGTCGTTGTGGGCCTGGTGCTGGTCGAGCAAATCTACCGCAACACGCGAACCGACGAGCGCTGGCGGATCAAACTGCTGTGCTTCGCCCTGGGGACGCTGTTCGTCTACGAGTTTTACCTGTATTCCGAGGCGATTCTGTTCATGCGCGTCAAAGAGGATCTGTGGGCCGCGCGCGGCGTGGTCGCGGCCATACTGACCCCTTTCATCGCCCTGTCCGCCAGCCGCAATCCGGACTGGTCGCTGGACATTTTCATCTCCCGGCAGGTGGTGTTCCATTCCACCGCCCTGCTTGGGGCGGGATGCTACCTGCTGCTGATGTCGACCGCCGGCTACTACATCAAGTATTACGGCGGCGAATGGGGCGCCGTCCTACAGATATCATTTCTGGTCGGCGCCTTCATGGTGCTGGCCCTGGTGCTTTTTTCAGGCCAAATCCGCGCCAAAGTCCGGGGTTTCGTCAGCAGGCACTTTTTCAGCCATGCGTTCGACTACCGCCAGGAATGGCAGCGCCTGATCGCCACCCTCTCGGACAACAGCGCCCCGTCCTCCTTGGAGCAGCGGGTGATCCTGGCCCTTGCGCAAGTCATGGAAAGCCCTGCCGGGATGCTGTGGGTGCGCGAGGCCAGCGGCAAATTCACTTGGCGGGCGAGCCTTGGAACCCCCGGCATGGACATCCCGGAGCTGGACAGCGGCGATCCGGTGGTGGACTACCTGGAACGCAAAGACACCGTGGTGAACTTCAAGGAGATGCTGACCATCCCCGAGGCTTACGAAGGGCTGAACACGCCGGCTTGGATCGCCGGCCACCGCCAGGCGTGGCTGCTGGTGCCGCTGTGGCGGACTTCGGGCGGGATCGACGGCCTCGTCCTACTGACCGACTCGCCCACGTTCACGATGTGGAACCTGGAGGTGATGGAAATGCTGAAGACGACCAGCCGCCTGGTGGCGAGCTACCTGGAGCTGGAGGCGGCGGCCCGCGCATTGGCCGAGGCCCGGCAGTTTGAGGGATTCAACCGGCTCTCCGCCTTCGTCATCCACGACCTGAAAAACCTCATCGCGCAGTTGAGCCTGGTCGTGCGCAACGCCGCCAAGCACCACGACAACCCGGAATTCATGCGCGACGCCATCGCCACGGTGGACCACGCCGTCGGCAAAATGAACGCGCTAATGTCGCAGTTGCGCAATGCCGGCTCGGCCGCCGCCGCCGAAACCTTCGATTTGCGCGACGCCCTGCGCGACGCCCTCGAAGCGCGGAAGCGGCAAACCCCCACGCCGACTTGTGATAAAGTGAGTGTGCCGGTGAGGGTCGAGGCCAACCGGCAGCGGCTCGCCTCCGCCTTGGAGCACATCATCCACAACGCCCAGGACGCCGCCGGCAAGCAGGGCTGGGTTCGGGTTCGGACGCGGGTTGAGGACGGCCGCTGGGCCGTGGTCGAAATCGAAGACAACGGCTGCGGCATGGATCAGGAATTCATTGCCGCCCGCCTGTTCAAGCCCTTTGAGACGACCAAGGGCCTGACCGGCATGGGCATCGGCGCCTATGAAAGCCGCGAGCTTGCCCGCGCCTTGGGCGGCGACATCAGCGTCACCAGCGAACCCGGCAAAGGCAGCCTGTTCGTCTTCAAGATTCGGCTGGCCGAGGGGGCGACGCCCGCGCCTTTGGCAGACTGCGGAGAAAGCCCTAGTGAGTGAACAGACACTGTTGATCGTCGAAGACGACCCCGGCCTGCGCAGCCAGTTGCGCTGGAGCTTCGACCAATACCGGCTGCAAATGGCCGAAGACCGCGAGTCCGCCCTCGCGGCGGTGAAGAAATACGAGCCGGCCGTGGTGACTTTGGATCTCGGCCTGCCGCCTGACCCGGGCGGAACCCGCGAGGGCTTCGCCACGCTGGCCGAAATCCTGTCGCTCGCGCCACAGACCAAAATCATCGTGCTGACGGGCAATGACGACACCGCCAGCGCGGTCAAGGCGGTCGGCCTAGGCGCCTACGATTTTTACCAAAAGCCGGTCGATCCCGACATTTTGTCTTTCGTGGTCGAGCGCGCGTTCAGGCTGCACGGCCTGGAAGAAGAAAACCGCAAATTGACCCGCATGCATTACAGCTATCCGCTAAAAGGCGTGATTGCCGCCAGCCCGCAGATGCACGAAGTCTGCCGCATCGTCGAACGCTTCGCGCCCACGGACATGACTGTGCTGGTGCTGGGGGAAAGCGGCACCGGCAAGGAAGTGATCGCCCGCGCGCTGCATAACCTCAGCGCGCGCGCGGCGAAGCCTTTCGTCGCCGTGAACGTCGCGGCCATCCCGGAAAACCTGCTGGAAAGCGAACTGTTCGGCTACGAGAAGGGCGCCTTCACGGGGGCCACCCACCAGGTCAAGGGTAAATTCGAGCTGGCGGAAGGCGGGACTTTTTTTCTGGACGAGATCGGCGACATCCCCATCGGCCTGCAGGCCAAATTGCTGCGGGTGCTGCAAGAGCGGGTGGTCGAACGCATCGGCGGCAGGCAGGAAATCAAACTGGATGTCCGCGTCGTCTGCGCGACCCACCGGGACATGCGGAAACTGATCGACGCGGGCGCCTTCCGCGAGGATCTGTATTACCGCATCAACGAAACGTCCATCCATCTGCCGCCCTTGCGGGAGCGCAGCGGGGACATCGCGGTGCTGGCCCGCGCCTTCCTAAGCCGCTATGGCAAGCAGCTCTCGCGCAATATTTTGGGGTTCAAAGACGACGCGCTGGCCGCCTTGGAATCCTACGACTGGCCTGGGAATGTCCGCGAGCTGGAGCATAAGGTCAAGCGGGCGGTGGTCATGGCGCAAGGTGCCTTTATCGAGATCAAGGATCTGGAGCTGGCCCAGGGCGAGCGTGCGCGGCGGCCCATGACCTTAAGGGAGGCGCGCGAAGCCGCCGAGCGCCTGGCGGTCTGCCTGGCCTTGAG
>JBJSYU010000173.1:0-8778 GCA_046089945.1 Candidatus Methylumidiphilus sp. | reverse complement strand
TATGCCAGCCATCCCAAATACATCTTATAAGGTAGCCACATGCTCAAAATTGAAAATCTCCACGTCCGCGTCGAAAACAAACCCATCCTGAAAGGCATCAGCTTGGACATAAAACCCGGCGAAGTACATGCCATCATGGGGCCGAACGGCTCAGGCAAAAGCACCTTGTCGCATATTTTGGCGGGCCGCGATGGCTACGAAGTGACGGCTGGGACGGTTGTCTATCAAGGCAAAAACCTGCTGGCCATGCCTCCGGAAGAACGCGCCCGCGACGGGGTGTTTCTGGCTTTCCAGTATCCTGTTGAAATACCCGGCGTCAGCAATGTTTACCTGTTGAAAGCCGCGTTGAACGCCGTCCGCAAGCACCGGGGCTTGCCGGAACTGGACGCCATCGATTTTTTGAAGATGATAAAGCAGAAAATCAAGCTGGTGGATATGAACGAGCAATTCCTGTATCGCGCCGTCAACGAAGGCTTCTCCGGCGGTGAAAAGAAGCGCAACGAAATTTTGCAAATGGCGGTGCTGGAACCCGCGCTGTGCATACTCGACGAAACCGATTCGGGATTGGATATCGACGCTTTGAAGGTGGTGTCGGATGGTGTCAATTCGCTGCGCTCGGCAGAGCGCTCTTTTATTTTAGTGACGCATTACCAACGCCTGCTGGATTATATCAAGCCTGATTATGTCCATGTGTTGGCGCAAGGACGCATTGTCAAATCGGGCGACGCCAGCCTGGCGTTGGAACTGGAAGAACGCGGCTATGGCTGGATCGACCAAACGGCGGTGGCGGCATGAGCGCGGCACAGTATATCGAGCGTTACCAAGCACTCACCGATAGCCTGCCGGGGCAGCACTTGCCCTGGCTGAATGTCATGCGGCAGGTCGCGTTAGGGGCTTTCGCCGCCAGCGGCTTTCCATCGCCGCGTAGCGAGGAATGGAAATATACCAATGTCAGCGCCTTGGAAAAAAAGCGCTTCCAGCCGCTTGTCGCGCCGAAATACAATCTAGTTGATGCGGCTTGGCTGGCGGCTCAAACATTGCCCGATGCTTGGACTTTGGTGTTAGTCGATGGCCGCTATTATGCGCGTTTGTCTGATACTGTGGGTTTGCCGAATTCCGCCATCATTACAGGTTTGTCGGAAGCTTTTCTGCACCAACCTGATGAGGTGAAAACTCTTTTTGGCGCGGCCTTGCCGTCAGATTTGCATGGCTTTCTGGCGTTCAATACCGCATATTTCAGCGACGGGGCATTCGTTCATATCCCTGCGGGTGTGGCATTGGCAAAGCCTTTACAAATCCTGCATGTATCCACCTGCAATGATGCGCTGATCAATACCCGCAGTCTGGTAAGCTTAGGCGCGAATGCGGAGGCTAAAATTATTGAAACCTTTGTCGGCGTGTCTGACAGCAGCTATCTGACCGCCGATGTCGCCGAAGTGGTCTTAGGCAATAACGCGGCGCTGGAGCATTATAAAGTGCAGATTGAGTCGGATAAGTCATACCATTTCGGCGGCTTATACGTTACACAGTCGGCATCATCGAAATTGTGCCAGCATAATATGGCATTTGGCGGTTTATTGTCGCGTGGCGAAATTCATGCAACGCTTGGCAATGGCGCAGAATGTGAATTGAATGGCTTGTTTCTAGGAAAAGATCGGCAGCATGTGGATAATCACTTTATTATTGACCATAGCGAATCTCATGGAGCTAGCCGAGAAACCTATCGCGGTGTGCTTGCCGACCGCTCAAGAGGGGTATTTCAAGGGCGAATTGTGGTGCATCCACAAGCGCAAAAAACTAGCGCACAGATGAACAGCCGCAATCTGTTGCTATCCGATGATGCGGAAGTCGATGCGAAACCACAATTGGAAATCCTAGCCGATGATGTGAAATGTTCGCACGGTGTCGCCATCGGCCAACTTGACCCAGAATCGGTGTTTTATTTGGTGTCGCGTGGGGTTGATCCTGAGACGGCGCGGAACATGCTAACATTTGCTTTCGCCAATGAAATGGTGGAGAAAATAGGCTTGCAGTCTCTCCGTGAGCGTGTGCAAGGGCATTTGCTGGATCGCTTCCCGCAAACTGGTATTCGGAGGGATTGGTTGTGAGTGCTGATTTTGATGTGGCAAAAGTCCGTGCGGATTTTCCTATATTGGCGGAAACTATCCATGGCAAGCCTCTGGTTTATTTGGACAACGCCGCATCCACGCAAAAGCCCAGGCAGGTGATTGAGGCATTGTGCCAAGTGTACGGGCATGACTATGCGAATGTCCATCGTGGCGTCCATACCCTTAGCCAACGGGCGACTGATTTGTTTGAAGGCGCACGGGATAAAGTCCGCGCTTTTGTGAATGCCCGCAAGATTGAGGAAATTATTTTTGTGCGCGGTGCCACTGAGGCAATTAACCTAGTCGCACAATCCTATGGCCGATCAAAGATTGGTGTCGGCGATGAGATTCTGATTACGGCGATGGAACACCATTCCAATATCGTGCCATGGCAGATACTTTGCCAGCAGACGGGCGCGGTGCTGAAAGTCGCGCCGATTAATCAGGTCGGCGAATTGCTGATGGATGCGTTTGAGGAATTATTGTCCGAACGCACACGTTTGGTTTCTGTCGTCCATATGTCGAATGCCTTAGGCACCATAAACCCGGTGAAGCGGATTGTGGGTCTGGCGCACGCTAAAGGTGTGCCGGTGATGTTGGATGGCGCACAGGCGATTCCCCACGGCCCGGTGGACGTCCAGGACTTGGATTGCGATTTTTATGCGTTTTCCGGCCATAAGCTATTTGGCCCAACGGGCGTGGGTGTGCTGTACGGCAAAGAAGCTTTGCTGAAAGCCATGCCGCCATGGCAGGGTGGCGGCGATATGATCCGTATGGTGAGCTTTGAGCGCAGCGAATATAATACGTTGCCTTATAAGTTTGAGGCAGGCACACCGGCGATTGCCGAAGTGATTGGCTTGGGTGCGGCCATTGACTATGTGCAAGGTATTGGCATGGCGGCGATTGCCAGCTATGAGCAGCGCTTGCTGGGGTATGCCACAACCAGAGTTCTGACAATCCCAGCGCTGAAAATTATCGGCAATGCCCGCGAAAAAGGTGCGATTTTGTCGTTTACCTTGCACCATATCCATCCCCATGATATTGGCACTTTGCTGGATCAACTGGGTATTGCTGTGCGGGCTGGGCATCATTGCGCTATGCCGGTCATGGATTTTTATGGCGTTCCGGCGACGGCGCGGGCATCTTTTGCATTCTATAACACATTTGAGGAAATCGATATTTTAATCGATGGAATCCAACAGCTTATTGAGGTCTTCGGCTGATGTTTGATGAAATCCGCGATTTATACCAAGAAGTGGTTTTTGACCATAACCGCAATCCACGCAACTTCCGAGTGATGGAGGATGCCACTCGAAAAATTGATGGCTATAATCCTTTATGTGGCGACAAAATTACTCTTTACATCAAGCTTAATGGCGATGTTATTGAGGATGTCAGTTTCCAAGGATCGGGCTGTGCGATTTCCACGGCGTCTGCGTCTCTGATGACAGAGATAGTCTGTGGGCACACTGAAGAACAAGCCCATGGATTGTTTGAGTTATTCCATCGTATAACCACAGGCCAGGATCAGCGCACGGATTTTGAGGAACTGGGCAAGCTGGCGGTATTAGCCGGTGTGCGCGCCTATCCGGCACGTGTAAAATGCGCCACATTGGCTTGGCATTCTTTGGAAGCCGCCCTGAAAAACGACGGCGAGTCGGTATCAACTGAGTAGGTTAAAGCAAGCATATGGGCAATTGGGTTGATGTGATGCCCGCCGCTGCTTTTGCCGATGGCGAGCATGTGGTGGTGGATGTGGATGGCGTGGATGTGGCTATCTTTAATATTGAAGGCGGATATTACGCTGTGCAGGATGTTTGCACTCACGATGGGGCGGAAATTGCCAGCGGCAGAAGGGAAAACGGCACCATTATCTGTCCTCGCCACGGTGCTAGGTTTTGCTTGAAAACTGGGCGCGTGATAAAAGGCCCGGCTTACGAGGATTTGCCATGTTTCCCTTTGCGCGTGGAAGACGGCATGCTACAGGTACATCAAGAACGCAGCTAGGGGCAGGGATGTGCATATGAATCTTGCCAAACTTTCTTTCCGCGCAGCAGAGGGCCATGAGATTGCTGGCATTGTAAGTTTGGTCAATTCTGCCTATCGCGGAGAATCAGGCAAGCAAGGCTGGACAACGGAAGCGGATTTGCTGGATGGGCAGCGCACGGATGTGGAGGAGATAACCCGTCTGCTTGCGGTAGAGGATTCGATGATACTTTTAGGCATATGGGATGGAGAAGCTGTGGCCTCCGTGCATTTGGAAAAGCACGCGGAAGGCGCTTATCTTGGCATGCTGGCGGTCAAGCCAGGATTGCAGGGCAGGGGCATAGGCAGGCGGGTGTTGGCGGCCGCCGAACAGACGGCGCAACGGGAGTGGCGGGCCGCGAAAGTGCTGATGACGGTGATTACCCTGCGCCACGAGTTGATTGACTTTTACTTGCGCTGTGGCTACTTGAGAACTGGACGGGTGCGTCCTTTTCCGGTGTCGGAAAAATTCGGCATACAGAAAGTTCATGGCTTGCTGTTGGAATATTTGGAAAAGCCAATCGCCATTTGACAGACATGGCATAGACACGGATCTGGTCTGCCGCGCACTGTTTTTCAGCCATGCCCGCGTCTGGCGCTGAGGCCTGGCACACTGCTGAAGTCCGCAGGTTGTGCCAGAGAAATATCCGCAACCCGAATTTCTGTTCATCCCCTGCGTTCATCATTGCTCATCGGCGATTTATCCGAATTTTTCATCAGGACTCTAGGTTGGCAAAGCGCACTTGCTGAGTGGTGGCAGAGGTCGCTATCCTTTGCATGGCTTGGGCCTTAAAATACGAATCAATCGCTTGGGCTGTCGTTCTCAACGTGCGGACTTTATCTTGTGTCAGGAGTCGAATAGTGTGAGAATGGGCGATTATTTGGCCCCGCTAGTTAAAGGGCAACGAAGCATTCTCGCAGACCGCGAAAGCGGAACCTATCACATTAAAGTTGGTCGGAGGTGTTCACATGAAATTTGAAATTGAACGTGTCTCGGCGGCGCTGTTTCTGTACAGCGCCTTACTTTCAGCAGCTTGGGCTGACATTCCCTTGAAGGACGCAAGCGAAATACAAGGCTCCTGGGTGCTGGTGTCCGTCGCGCCCGGCTTGGACAGGCCGAAAATAGAAGAAAACAGGATATGGGAGTTCCGCGCCAATGGCGTGGCTTTCACTTCTGGCTTCAATCGTCATTTGGGCCAAAATGACACGCGGGAGTTCAAATATGCGGTGGTCGAAGGAAAAATTAAAGCGGAAGATCCGGGAAGGCCAGGGAAGACCTTAGAGTATTCTGTCTACGAGAAAACCGGAGACAGCATGATTCTGAAAGGAGGCATTGAAGGCGTGTATTTTTTTAAGAAAAAATAACAAGACTTTTAAGAGAGGTGAACACATGAAAGAGTATTTTGAGTTTGACCAAGATGATAAAAAGCTGTGGTTGGGGTTTGCTGCGGCAGCTCTTCTTTATATCATTGCTTTTACTCTGTTCTGGGGAGGGTTGGCGCATCAAATTGAGAAAGCCGTTTTTTTTGTTCTTGAGGACATTTTACCCGGATATGTCATCATGAAGCTGTTCCTTGGCAACCTAAGCCTCAGCGACAATAAAATAACGGATCGGATCATGGTTTCCTTTGCGCTCTCCTTGTTTGTTATGGAAGTCCCCTTCTACTTGCTAAAATACCTGCGGCCGTATGAATCTAACACCGATGAGAAAGCGTGGGGCATGGTTAGCGACACAACGGTGACGCTGCTGCTGCTGATATTGGTTTTTGGCATTGCTTTCGGCGTCAAGTATTATCAGAACAAGACGAAAGGCGCTGTTTAAATCCGTCAAGCATAAGACCATGGCAGACTTAGGCAAAGACTCGAATAATCCCACTCTCTTGCAAGTGATAGGCAGCGTCCTGGCCGCCGCTTTCGGAGTTCAAAGCAGCAAAAATCGCGAGCGGGATTTTCGACACGGAAATGTGGCTACCTTCGTCATAGTGGGGATTGTTGCCACAACCTTGTTTATTTTGCTGCTCTACAGCGTGGTTAGGTTGGTTCTTGGGATTTAACCTAGCAGCAGTGCATTTTGGGATGGATGGGCATCCGGTTGAAGTTTCTATGCCGGATGCCAAATTAAAGATCATTGAAGTTGGTTAGCGGCGGTTGGCTTCTTTCCGCGTAAGATTTTTGAGTAACGACCAAGCTTCTTCTTTTTGCGCATTATTGCCTTGCTGCGCCACGCCCTCTAGGATGCTTCGCGCTGACTCATTGTCACCCATGTCGAAATAGGCTTTGGCCAAGTCTAGTTTAGTCTCTTGTTCATCCATGTCGGATAATGCCAAATAGTCCGGATCTCCGCCGACCTCATCAACATTGCCAATCCTAGACTCATTCCGCAATGGCTCAAACTTTAGCCCGTTGACATCGTTTTCGTCCAGCGTATTTTCAGTTTCATGGGTCGTGGAAGGCGATCCGCTCAAAACACCCAATTCAGCCAGAATATCATCAAGGGATTTGTCTTGCAAATCGGCTACGCCATTAGTGCCGAGCGTGGTTTTTTCAAATGACAGCACATTGCTAAGCTGCGTGAGATCGGAATCTTCGCTGGAATCCTTTTGACCTTTGAGATCTGTCGCATCCGCCGCGAAAAAGTCATAAGCGGGCGTTGTTTTGGTTTCCCTTAAGGTCACTCCTTGCTGCTGGCTTGATGAGGCCAAAGTCGGGGCGGCGGGATAGCTGTAGCCGTCAATGTCATCCTCGTTCGCGTCGTTTGTGGCGGCGGCGATGGAGGGTTGTTTAGCGCGGGAGTCGCTTGCTTCATTGCCGAACAAAGGGCTGCCTGGGCATAGCTCTTGCCCCATCTCCACGACTTTTTCCCAAAATTCTGGCTTTGCGTCTTTATGGGTAGTCGCCAGTTCCTCAGCAAAACGTTCAAAAGCCTGGGCATTTTCAGTGGCGTAATGTATTTCCAGAAGTTTTAGCTTGCATTCGTCCCTTTCTGGATTTTGCCCGATTGCGCTGCGGATCAACTCTTCCGCCTGCTTGTAGCGGCCATATGCCAAATAAACATCGGCTTCGGAAATTGGATCGACCTCTTCCATTTCACCGCCTAAGGCGTCGAAGTCGCTTGGGGTGAATTCGCTGAGGAAGGAACTCCTCGCCGTCGTAGACTGTTCTGAAATGCTTGAAGGCGCATCCAGCGGAACCGGCGTTCTTTTGGCTTGGAGTGTTTTTTCCCTATCGCTTAGGGTCAGAATGCTTTCGGTGTCGTCAATCATCGCCGCGCGTCGGCGCTTGAGCCAAACAGCGGTGGCTAGCGTCAATAATAGCAGCCCAGTCGCCCCACCAATCAGGTATGAGGGTTCTCCGCCAAACAGGTCGTCAACAATCCCTTTTTCTTCCGCTGCAGGTGTAGCAGCTGTTGGCTTGGTGGCCTGCTGGGGAGGTTTGATTGCTGGCGGCGGCTGTACGACGGGTTTTACGACCGGCGTTTCTGGCTTGGGCTGCTCCGCAGGTATTGTGGGCGGATGTGCTATAGGCAAGCCGGCAGCAGGCGTTTGTTGAGGAGGCTTGAACTCCAAGCCGGGTGTCGGAGGGATGGCCGGTTGCGTTGTTGGCGTGGCAGGGATACTTGTCGGCAGACTTGTAGGAGGGGAGATGCCTTGCGCGGGCGTCTGTGGCCGGGGTGCAGCAGGAATAGTTGGCTGCTGGGCGGCGGCGGCGGGGGGTTGCGCAGTCTGCGGGGGCTGTTTTGCCTGGGAAGCGGTTTGCAGGGCGGCGATTTGCTCGTCCTTTAGTGTCAGCAGCTTTTGCATCCCCGACAATTGTTTCTCAAAGTCGGCGAGGCGCTTGCGGATCTCTTCATTTTCTTGCCTGACGCTGTCGGCAACTTCCGGGCTTGCGTCGCCTGGCTTGCCACTGCCAGCGATATCCCCTGGCTTGGATTTGCCGACTGCGGGCGGCAGAATTTTCAGTTGCGCCGCGCCATCAGTGGGTTCGCCGCCGATTTGCTCCGAAGAGGTTTCCTCTTTGGGTGTTAAATTTTGTGTGCGGCGCGGGGATGGAGGCGCCAAAGTTTCTCCTGTTAACCGAACGATGGACTCACGGTCAGGTATTAACAGGGTTTCCCCCGCTTTCAGGGCGTTGATGTTGTTTTTGTAGAATGCGCGGGGGTTGGCCTTATGCAAGGCGGCCATCATTTTGCTTTGGCTGATCGACGCGTCTTGGTTAAATTGCTGGGCAATGCTCCATAAGGTTTCATTTCGGCTGACGGGGCCGTATTGGTTTCCGGTTACGGCAACGGGTTCGGCGGGGGCTGCCGACGCTGCGGCATCCACTGGTGTTTGCCTGCGGCGTGGCCTTTCGCGCAAAGGCTCAGCGCTTGGGCGGCGCTGCCTGGGCTGTTCGTATTGCTGCGCGTAGGACTCGGTTTCGGGCAATTCGGCGGCGTCCGCTGTCCCCTCGAAACTGGATGGCGGGTCGAGCAGAACGGTGAACTCCCGCAGCAACCGCCCCTGCGGCCAATGCACGTCGATTAGGAAGTTTAGGAAGGGTTCGCGGATGGCGTTGGGCGAACTGACTTTGATGACGTAGCTGCCGTCTTCTTTCTGCTGAGGTGTGAAGCGCAGTTTGCTGAGCGAATAGTGCCTTTCGATTCCAG
>JBJSYU010000172.1:0-4216 GCA_046089945.1 Candidatus Methylumidiphilus sp. | reverse complement strand
CCTTGGTGATGCCTGTCACTTGCCTGGTCTGTCCTCGCCCGGTGACGGTCACCGCTTCCAGCTCTTTTATGTTTTCTGTGTTGGCAGTTACAACATCGGCGGTATCGTCGCCAGTAGTCCCTTCGGTTGCAGCATCGGTTGTATTGTCGCCTGTAGGCACTTCGGTCGCTTGGCTTGCGCTTACTGCTTCGGTGGCTGTAGCTGGCGCGGAAACTTCGTCTGCGTACAGTGCAGAACCGTACAGCGCACCTAGCACCGCGGTGGTGGCATGTAGTTTTCTAATAGTTGCCATGGGTATCTCCTGTGTCGTGATTAAAAATCTTCAATGTGGATTAATCGATGGCATAGGCCAGTGCGCTCTCAAAAATTAAGCGCAACCCCCGAACTGCGATAGGGTGTTGCGATGGGCGCAAAATACAGGAATCTGTGCGCGGAAGAGCAGACCGCGATACCTCCGGTCGGATGGGCTGAAGCTTGCCGCTATTGCCGAGGCGTCCGCGCCGCACGGTCAGCCGCAGGCTGCGTCGCAACGGCGGCGGTTTCGGCTACGGCGCGCTGGAGGCGCAGCGGCTGAAGGCGGGACGGCGTCCTGGGAGCCGGTGGCGATGGACTTGCTGCGCGGCCACTCGCCGCCGCAGCTCGTCATGGGCTGGCCCTTTGCAGAGGCCACCAACGAGACCGCTAAGGGCCTGATACGCCACCTGCCCAAGGGCATGGACTTGTCGCAGGACGAGCCGAACACCATCGCCGACCGAGGCAATTGCTACGGCTCAAAACCGCCGCTGAAACCTACCGAGAGGAAACCCTCAAACTAGCCAAAACTGTTGCGCCTCAAGGTTGAGACCACCCTGTAATACGGCTAAATCCGTTTAAATTCACTGCGTCAAGCTCGTGTGATTACTTACGTTTAAATTTTAAAAGCCATATATATGCCAAGCCCACGCAGGGCTTCTGCGTCGGTCGGCTAAAAACCCCCAGGCGATGCTCTTTAAGGGCGCTTAGGGGTTTTTGGTCAGGTCACTCTGGGTCTTGATGAACGTGGATGTTGCGCGTAAAGCAGCAGATTGCGTTTGCCTTGCTTTGTAGGCAACGCTTGGACGCACTCTGCCGCCCTGCGTGGAGTGAAAGGATCTGTGGGGAAGGGGGCTAGACTGAAGGTGATGCGGTGGTGCAGACTTGGCCGAAGAACGCTATGGCAGAATGGCCCGTCCAGCCCCGTTGGGCGAAAGGGCCGAGCGGTGGCTGCTGTCCATGGTAGTATTTAAGCGGCGGTATCCAAATTGAAGTGCGCTATTCAAGGCTAAGGCTTCAACATGATAAACATTTGAAGGCGGGCAAAGCCCGCTCCATCTGTACGCAAGGCCAAAACCTTCGCTCCATCGCCACGGTTTTGGCAGCGGACGGCGCACGCCAAGATGCGCCGCCTACCAGTGGGGGGTCAAAATCAGCGGCGGACAAGATCAGGCGGCGTTTGACGAGTGTATGCGCAGCCATGGCGTGACCGGGACGGTCATTGTTCTGCCGTTGCAGCCGGAGCCGCCGGGGCGCTAGGCCCGGGCGTTTCATCCTCAGGCTCGTCGGCGTCTTCGGCCGGTGCCGCTAGATCCTGCTTCGCCCCCGGCACTTGTACCTCCGCCTGAAACGGCGTCATCTTCAATGCGTCGAGCTTGAACTGGTAGTCCTGGGCGGCGTTCTCGGTCTGCACGCGGGCAATGCCGGTCAGCGGCTCGGCGTCGCCGAGCGCCTCCCACACGTCCTTTTCGTCGTAGCGGCGGATCACTTCGGCCTGCGCCTCGGCGAGGTTGGCGTTCTTCTGGCTGCACTGGCCTATCCACTGCTCGCGCTCCTTGACGGCCTCGACCAGCAGCTGGTTGTCGGACTGGATCAGCCGCGCCTTGCCGGCGAGGTCTTTCATGTTGCCGCGCAATTGCTGGCGCTTGGCCTTTTCCTCGCCCAGTTGGCCTTCGACGGCGGCCTTGGCGGACAGCAGCGCGGCGGCGGCGTCTTTTTCGCGCTTGATGTCGCCGGTCAGTTGTTCGGCCTGCTTGGCGGCGGCGTCGAGGGCGGCGGTTTTGGCGTCGAGGCCGGCCTTGAGGTCGGCGTTTTCCTTTTGCAGCGCGGCGAGGTCGGCCTCCAGCTTGGCCTTTTCTTCGCTGAGCTGGCGGATCGCGCCCTGCGCCTTGCGCAGGACTTGCTGGACGGCGGCGTCCTGCTTGGGCGGCTCGGCCTGGGCCGGGCCGGCCAGCAGCGCGGCGAGCAGCAGCGGCGGCAGCCGGCGTGTCATGGCGTCCCTCGGCTTAGAACCAGGCATTGATGTCCACCGTCAGGGTGTCGATGCTCAGCGGCGGGCCGTCGATGCTGTCGGCGCTGAACCAGCGGGCGTTCAGCCAGGTGTTTTTGAACAGGCCGTACTGCGCGCCGACCACCCAGCCTTTGGCGTCGGTGCCGCCCTGGTGGAACACCGAGTCGGTGAAGGCGTCGAGGACGGCGTCGCGCTCCAGGTAGCGGTAGGCGAAGTAGACGCTCCAGTCGTTGAAGCGCTTCATCGCGGCGTTGCCTAAGTCGAGGCGCACTTGGTAGGCGTTGGTGCGGTCGCTGATGTCGTCGCCGAACTCGTTTTTGATGCGGTCGCGGTTGAAGCCGAAGTTCTTGGCGTAGTCGCCGGTCAGCAGCACGTGCACCGGGGCAAACGCGGCGTAGTCGAACATGGCGGTGATGTTCATGACCTCGAAGCCGGAGGCGAGGCCGACCAGGCAGACGTTCTGCGCGCCGAGCGCGCCGACGTTGCAGGCGGTCTGGTTCTTGGCGTCGTTGATGGCGACCAGCGAGTTGCCCTTCTGCATGAACTGCGGGGCGGTCCAGTCGTAGAGCTGGCTGTCGAGGCTGTTGCGGCGGGCCTCGATGTTCTTGTAGTGGTAGTAGGAGGCGGCGAACAGCAGCCGCGACTCCTCGTGCACCAGCCAGTCCGCGCCCACCTGCCCGCCGAACATCCACTTGTCGGAGGACGAGAAGTTGATCTCCTGGATCGGGAACGCGCCGAGGGTGGCGAACAGCGAGTTGGGGGTCTGCCGCCCCAGGTTGATGCCGAAGCGGCCGGTGGGGTTCGCGGCGAGGTAGCTCTTCGCCACCGGGTCGTCGTGGCCGAAGTTGTAGCGGTAGCTGCCGGCGAAGCCCTCGAAGCTCAAGTCGGGGTCGTAGACCACGTCGGTGGAGAGGAACGGGTTGGGCAGCCGGCCGCCCCAGACGGTGAAGCTGCTGGGGCCGTCGGCCTGCTTGAAGTCGTACTGCAGGAAGGCGCGGTCGATGGCGACCTGGTAGGACTGGCCGGTGTTGCCGAGCGTCTGGTTGTTGGAGACCGGGTTGTAGATGTTGCTGGTGGCGAGGCGGAAGCCGAGCTTGAGGCTGTCGGCGATGTCGGCGTCGAACCCCACGCGGAAGCGCTCGCGGAAGCGGACGCGGTCGATGGTGGTGTTGAGGAACGCCTCGTTCTTCGCCAAGGCCTGCGACAGGCCGCCGTCGGCGTTGACTTTCAGCCAGTTGAAGTGCTGGGCGTTGTCGCCGCCGTAGATGTCCCAGGCGAAGCGCAGGCGGCCGTCCACGTAGGGGTGGATGCGGCTGACCCAGTCCGGCAGCGCCGCCGGGATGCCCCACTTCTCGGTCTTGGCCTGCGCCTTGACTTCGCGGACGACGTCGTCCTTGAGTTCGGCGCGCACTTGCTGGCGGATTTCTTCCTTGACGAACTCCGGCACGTAGCCGACGCGCACCGAGGGCTTGCCGTCCGCGCCGAGGGCGGCTGTCCCGGCGGCCGCGCCCGCCGCCGCGCTGGGCGCGGCCGGGGCGGCGGCGGCTTCGGCGGCGCGTTGCTGCTTGGCCTCGGCGGCGGCCTTGTCCTCGGCGGCCTTGATCAGCGCCTGCGCCTTTTGCTTGTCGAGGATGCCTTGCTGCACTAGCGCGTCGATCAGGTTGACGGTGGTGTTCTTCAGCTTCAGCAGTTCCTCGCGCTCGTCGGCCACGGCCTGCGGGGCGAGGAGGGCGGCCGCTAAGGCGGCCAGGGCGGGTGTCGCTTTGGGGGTCATCGGTTCGTCTGCAAAGTTTCAATAATAAAGGGCCTGAGGGCGGCAGGCGTTGCCCGGCGGCGGCTCGGCGGAGGGGTAGCAGCCTTTTTGATGGTTGTGCTGCCCCAAACAGAACCCCGCAAGGGGGTCATGGGCTCCAG
>JBJSYU010000171.1:0-4095 GCA_046089945.1 Candidatus Methylumidiphilus sp. | reverse complement strand
ACAATATCTTATCTGTCATTTTTTACAAAATTATAAATCTTCAAGTGCTTGATTTATAGTTATTTTTCCGCCAATAAAAAGCTTTAGTTACTTAGCTATTACATTTTATTTAGTAGAATATTTTTTGTGCATAGGCACTTAAGCAGGTATCTATACTTGCGGCCGCTGCACATTGAGCTTTTTATATTACCCTGAGCCAGCCTTTTTCCCTACCGGGAAAGGGGGCGCAGATGTTCGGTTTGTGCCGGTAACCAGTATAAAGTCTGCTGGTTTGCCGTCAGGCTATGGCGGGGCAAAAGGTCGGCGCTTGGAGCAGCGCCGGATTGCCGGACTGGTGCGTGGGTCTGTGTGCGGAAGTGAAGATTGAGCGGCGGTGGAATGAAAGCAGCGGCAGGCGGGGGACGCCTGCCGCTAGTCGCGCTAGTCGTCGTCGCTGTTGTCGAGGAAGTCGTCCAAGGTGACGTCGTCCATGTCCAGTCCGTGGCGGTCGGGGTCGGTGTAGCCTAGGTCGTCGGTCTCCACTTCGTCGAACGGCGCGCTCCAGTCGCTGTCCGGCTCGGCCGGCAAGAAGGCCGAGTCTTCCCAAGTGGCGGCGTCATATTCGCCGAGGTCGCCGTTGCGGTATTGCACTTCAATGGAATCGCCGCCGTTTTCAAGGGCGACGACGCGGAAGCTGCGGCCGGTTTCGGCGTCCTGATACCAGTTGTTGAGGATAGGGTCTGCGCTGCTCATGGTGGTATGTCTCCATATTATGGATAGGTATTGTGGGTCTTGTGCGGAAGTTTTTGCCCCTCACCCTAACCCTCTCCCCGCAGGGCGAGGGGACTATTCGGGGCTTTCCTAAATAGTAGCAGGAACTTCCCGCAGCGGCGCTTCGACCCTAGTTTTCCCCCGCCAGTTCGATGATCGCGTCGCGCAGTTGCCGTTTGACGCTGTCGTCGGCCAGCGGCCGGTCTTGCCGGTCGGTGATGTGGAAAATGTCTTCCGCCCGGCTGCCGATGGTGGAGATGCGGGCGTCGTAGAGGCGGATGCCGACGCGGCAGAACGCTTGGCCGACCTTTGACAGCAGGCCGGGGCGGTCGGTGGCGATCAGTTCGATGATGGTGCAGCGCTGCTGCGCGTCGCGGTGGAAGTACACCTGCGTCGGCACCGCGAAGTGCTTGGTCTGCCGCGCCACCAGCCGTTGCACTTGGATTGGCTCGGCGCTGGTGTCGAGCAGGCATTGCCTAAGGCGCGAGCAAATCTGGATCTGGCGGCGCTGGTCTTTGATCGGCTCGCCGCTTTGTTCCAGCACGTGGTAGCTGTTAATGACGAAATCGTTGCCGGTGGTGATGATGCGGGCGTCGAGGATGGTCAGGCCAAGTTGGTCCAGCACGGCGGTGCTGTGCGCGAAGATGAAGTCTTGGTTGCGGGCGTGGATGAAGATTTCCGCGCTGCCGCGCTGGCTGGCCGGGCGCAGCAACACCATCGGCAGGTCGTCCGGTCCGCAACTGGCGATGGCGACAGTGTGCCAGGCGATTTCCTCCGGCTGGAAGCGCATGAAGTAGTCGTTGGCGACCATCGGCCAGATCTGCTCGACGGCCTCGTCGGTCAGCCCCAGGCGGTGCAGCAGCGCGAGGGTGTCCGCCCGCGCCACGCGCACGCGCTGTTCCAGGTCGGCGGGCTTTTCCAGCCCGCTACGGAAGGCGCGGCGGGTGGCGGTGAACAGCTCGTGCAGCAGCGCGCCTTTCCAGGAGTTCCACAGGCTGGGGTTGGTGGCGCGGATGTCGGCGACGGTGAGCAGGTAGAGATGGGTCAGGCGGTCGGGGTCGCCGACCAGGGTGGCGAATTCGTGGATGACTTGCGGGTCGCTGATGTCTTTGCGTTGGGCGGTCATCGACATCAACAGGTGGTGGCGCACCAGCCATTGCACCAGTTCCGCCTCGCGGTGGTCTAGGCCGTGGCGCTGGCAAAACGCCAAGGCGATTTTTTCGCCGACTTCGGAATGGTCGCCGCCGGTGCCTTTGGCGATGTCGTGCAGCAGCGCGGCGATGTACAGCAGTTCCGGCTTTTCGATCAGCGGGAACAGTTCGTTGCAGTGCGGATGGTCTTCGTGGTGGCGATCCATCGCAAAGCGGCGCAGGTTGCGCACGACGAACAAGGTGTGTTCGTCCACGGTGTAGACGTGGAACAGGTCGTATTGCATGCGGCCGACGACGTTGCCGAAGGCCGGCAGGTAGGCGGCGAGCAGGCCGTAGCGGTTCATCCGCCGCAATTGGTGGGTGATGCCGCCGGGCTGGCGCAGGATGTCCATGAACAGCCGGCAGGCTTCGGGGTCTTCGCGGAAGCCGTCGTCAACCAGGCTCAGGTGTTGGCGGATCAGCCGGATGGTGGCGGCGCGGATGCCTTGCAGCTCGGCGTTTTGCTGCAAAATCAGGAAAATTTCCAGCAGGGCATGCGGGTGGTTTTTGAACACCTCGGGGTCGCGCGCCTCGATGTAGTTGTTGACCGACTGGAAATAGGCGTTGATCGGCACGGCGGCGGAGTCCTGCTCGCCGGTCAGCATGATTTCGGCGAACAGTTGCAGCACCATTTCGTTCAGCCGCTCCAAGCCCATGACGGTGCGGAAATAGTGCTGCATGAACTGCTCGACCGCCGCGTTGGGCGCGTCGTCCTGGTGGTGGCCGAACTGGCTGGCGAGGTCGCGCTGGTAGTCGAACAGCAGGCGGTCTTCGGCGCGGCCGGTCAGCCTGTGCAGCGCGAAGCGGACGCGCCAGAGGTATTCCTGCGCCGCCTGCAACTCGGCGAACTCCGCCTCGGTCAGCCAGCCCTGCACGATGAGGTCGCGCAGGTCGGCGGAGCGGTGGTGGCGCTTGACTATCCAGCCGATGATCTGGATGTCGCGCAGGCCGCCGGGGCCTTCCTTGACGTTCGGCTCCAGGTTGTAGGCGGTGTCGTGGTATTTGTGGTAGCGCTTGCGCTGCTCCTCCATTTTGGCGGCGAAAAACAGCGGCGTGGGCCACAGGTGTTCCGGGCCGGTGCGCAGCATCAGCGTGTCGAACAGCGGCTTGGCCCCGGCCAGCAGGCGCGCCTCCATCAGGTTGGTCATCACCGTCTGGTCGTCGCGGGCGGCCGCCACGCACTCGCTCAGCGTGCGCACGCTGTGGCCCAGATACAAGCCGCTGTCGAGGACGAAATGGTAGAACGCGGTGATCGCCTGCTCCAGCGGCTGTTCCCAGGCGCAGTCGCCCGCCGCCTGCGCGGGGTCGGGCAGCAGGATGAGGATGTCGATGTCGGAGTGCGGGTGCAGTTCCCGCCGGCCATAGCCGCCCACCGCCGCCAGGCACAGGCTGCCGGCGAATTCGCCTAAATACCGCCGCCACGCGGCGATCAGCGCGCCGTCGATGAAGTCGGCGCGGGCGCGGATCAGCCCGGCAATCGGCGCCCCGGCCCGGAAACGCTCGGCCAGTTCGGCGTTGTTGGCTTGGATCAGCGACTTGAGGTCTTTCGGGCTTGCGGGCAGGCCGCCGCCCGCGTGGTTAAATGGCGGCGCCGAGTGTGGGCTGTTCAAGGATTTCTTCCTGGCGTAGGGTCAAGATTTCATGGCCGTCCCGCGTCACCAGGATGGTGTGTTCAAATTGCGCCGACAGGCTGTGGTCTTTGGTGACGGCCGTCCAGCCGTCGGGCAGGACTTTCACATGGCGCTTGCCGTGGTTGATCATCGGCTCGAGGGTGAAAATCATCCCTTCCTGGAGAACCTCGCCTGTCCCCGGCTTGCCGTAATGGAGGATTTGCGGGTCTTCGTGGAAACCGCGGCCGATGCCGTGGCCGCAAAATTCCTGCACCACCGAAAAGCCGCTGGACTCGGCATGCTTTTGGATGGCATGGCCGATGTCGCCCAGCCTGGCCCCTGGCCGGACTTGGGCGATGCCCAGGTACAGGCATTCTTGCGTCACCTTCACCAGCCGCTTGGCCTTGATCTGCGCCTCGCCGACAAAAAATATTTTGCTGGTGTCGCCGTGGTAGTCGTCCTTGATGACGGTGATGTCGATGTTGACGCTGTCGCCCTTCTTGAGCGGCTTGTCGTTGGGGATGCCGTGGCAGACCTGATGGTTG
>JBJSYU010000170.1:0-8055 GCA_046089945.1 Candidatus Methylumidiphilus sp. | reverse complement strand
GTGCCGGTTTTGTCGAACACAATCGCGGTGAGCTTGGAGGCCATTTCCAGGCTTTCGCCATTGCGGATGAAGATGCCGCGCTGCGCGGCTTGGCCGGTGCCGACCATGATGGCGGCCGGCGTCGCTAGGCCAAGCGCGCAGGGGCAGGCAATCAGCAGCACGGTGATGGACGCGGCAAACGCCAGCCCGAAGCCGCCGCCGACCGCCAGCCAGGTGAAAAACGTCACGCCGGACAGCACGATGACCGTCGGCACGAACACGGCGGAGACTTCGTCCACCATTTTTTGGATTGGCAGTTTGCCGCTTTGCGCCTGTTCAACCATGCGCACGATGCCGGCCAGCACGGTGTCGGCGCCGATGGCGGTGGCGCGGACGTGCAGCGAGCCGTTGCCGTTGATGCAGCCGCCGGTGACGGGCAGGCCGGGTTCTTTGACCACCGGCATGGATTCGCCGGTCAGCATCGATTCGTCAACGGTGGACAGGCCGTGGACGACGACGCCGTCGGTGGGGATGCGCTCGCCGGGGCGCACCAGCAGGATGTCGCCGACTTGCACGTCGTCGATGGGGATGGTGAATTCTTGGCCGTCGCGCAGCACATTGGCGGTCTGCGGCTGTAGGTCGATGAGCTTGCGGATGGCTTCGTGCGCCTGGCCTTTGGCGCGTTCGTCCAGCCAGCGGCCGAGCAGCACGAAGGCGACGATGGCGGCGGCGGCTTCAAAGTACAGTTCCATCCGGCCGCGCAGCAGCGACACGACGCTGTAGCCGAACGCCGAACCCACGCCCATGGCGACGAGGGTGTCCATGTTGGCGGCGCCTTGGCCGGCGAGCTTGGCGGCTTTCTCGAAGAACGGCCGCCCGCTCCACAGCACCACCGGGGCGGTCAGCAGCAGTTCGACGACGCCGACCAGCGGCGTGTGCGTGGCGAACATGCCGATGAGTATCG
Organism: Candidatus Methylumidiphilus sp.; assembly: GCA_046089945.1. GTDB lineage: Bacteria > Pseudomonadota > Gammaproteobacteria > Methylococcales > Methylococcaceae > Methylumidiphilus. Next base: position 7,112 of record JBJSYU010000170.1, on the reverse strand, counting down.
CCGGGGCGCTGAGCAGGCCGGCCCACCAGAAGCGTTTCCAGGCGATGGCGATGCGCTGGTTTTCGCGTTCAAGCTGGAGCCGGCGTTGCGCCAGGCTGTCGAGTGCCTGGGCGCGGTAGCCGATGCCGGCCAATTTGCCGTACAGCGCTTCCCGATCCAGCCGCGCCCGCACCGTCGCGGTTTCGGTGGCGAAATTGACTTTCGCCTCGACCACACGCGGGTCGCGCTTCAGCACCATTTCAATCAGCAGGGCGCAGGAGGCGCAAGTCATGCCGTCGAGGGCAAGGTTGAAGTCGCGTTCGGGCTGGCTGCTGTCTTCTTCGGCGCTGGCGTTGGCTTTTTGGAACGGCGCGGCGGTGCCTAGATTGCCCAGCACGGCGTCGAGCAGCGCAAGCAGTTTAGGCAAGGGCAGGGCGGCGGGGTCGAACCACACCGCCACCGAGCCGAGTTCGGCGGTCAGTTGAATGTGGCGGATGGCCGGGTGTTTGCGCAGCAGGATTTCGTAGAGGTAGGCGCGTTCGGCCTGTTTGCGCAGGCTGGGGGCGACGATGCGCACCCGCCGCCGCGTTTGGTGGGCCAATTGGCAATGCTTGAGTTCGGGAACGCTGGCGGTGGGTGGCATGGCGGGGCCTTTATGGGTTTTTCGGTCGTTTTGAGCGCACCAGCAGGAAGACCATATAGAAGGTCGCCATCCACTCGTAGCGGTAGGCCCAGGGGCGGCGCATCCATTCGGTCAGGATCATGTGCCAGTGCAGCTTGATGAGGTACAGCACGAGGATGTCGGTCAAAAAGTCCATCACGAACTTTTCGCGCTCCGGCGTCAGCGCCGTGGATTGGTGCCTGCCGGCGGCGCGGGCGACGATGCCCAGCGCCATGAAGGTTTCTTTGACCTCCTGGTATTTGGCCTTGACCCAGCCGCCTACGCCCGGCTCGGCCTCTTGTTGCACCAGTCCGCCGCCGCTGGCGCAGCAGGCGGGGGCGGGGTTCAGGTCGATGCCGGTGACGATGGCGAACAAGGCGCGGGCGACGGACTTGAAGTCGGTGACGCCTTCGATGTAGCGCACCGACAGCTTGCCTTGGCTGCGGTACAGATCGACCCGGTAAATGCCCTCGGCTTGGCTTAGGCGCTGTTGCAGTTGCAGGGCGACCTGCGGGTCGCTGAATTCCTTTGGCACGGCGAAGCGCACATGCCCCTCGGCGCGGTAACGGACGGTGATTTGTTGGGCTATGGACATGGTTTTTTGATTCCTTGGGGGTGCGCACCTTGGTCGGGGTGCGCAAAAGAGCGTCCGCAAGAGGCGCTTAGCCTTCGGACTCGGCGGTTTCGGCGACTAAATCTTCCAAGTTTTCGCGCTGTTGCAGCACAAAATCTTCGCCTTGCTCGACGGCGCGGTTGGCGGAGTTGATGATTTCCTTGCGGTATTTGTGCAGCGCGTAGCCGACGGCGACGCCTAGGCCGAACAACACCAGCGGGTGGCCGAAGACTTTGCCCAAGAACGAGCGCCCGGTGGCGGTGCTGGCGGCGGCGCCGGTGGCGGCCGCGCCTTTGGCGACATTGTGGAAGGACACCGCCGCCGGGGCGGCTGTCGCGGCGCGCGCGATGCCATGCCCGGCGGCGGCGTGCGCGGCCTCCGCCGCATGGTGCGCGGCATGGGCGGCGTGGTGGGCGCTGTGCGCCGCGTGGGCGGAATGCGCCGCCTGTTTGCTTGCTTGCGCCGCGGTGGCGGTGCCGTGTACATGTGCCATGGTGGAGTTTCTCTTGTGTGTCAGGTGATTATGGAATCGGTGGGGCGGTTAAGCCCCGTCAGCGCTTGGACTTGCCGGCGGGCGGGGCGTCGCCGTCGGGCAGGATTTCGCCTTCGTGCAGCATTTGGTAAATGCCATGGCAGCCTTCGCAGCAAAACTGCTTGCGGCCATCGACAGTCAGCAGCGAGAAATCCGGGGTTTCGATGGGCAAACCGCACAGGTCGCAAGGTTTGTAGTCTTCAGTCATCGCAGGCCATGGCCTCAAAGTGTGTGTGGGTGGGCGGGGGGCGCGGCGGTCATTGCCATTGCGCGGGCAGGGATTCCGGGCCTCTGACCGTAAAAGTCGGCTTCCATTTTAGACTATCAGGATCGTCGATGCGCAAGCTCGGCAGGCGGCGCAGCAGCGTGGCCAGCCCGGTTTCCAGTTCGATCCGCGCCAGCCTAGCGCCTAGGCAATAGTGGATGCCGCCGCCGAAGGACAGCGCTTTCGCGGTGCCTGCCGGGCGGTCGATGCGGAAGCGGTCGGCGTCGTCGAACACGTCCGGGTCGCGGTTCGCCGCGCCCAAGGCCAGATAGAGCGTGTCGCCTGCGGCGATGGCGACGCCGCCTAGCTCCACCGCCTGCAACGCCACGCGGGCGGCGATTTGCACGGCGGCATCAAAGCGCAGGCATTCTTCCACGGCGCCGGGCAACAGACTCGGATCTTCGCGCAGCCTTTGCAACTGCTGCGGATGGTGGGACAGCAGGGCGAGGGCGTTGCCCAGCATGTTGGCGGTGGTTTCGTGGCCGGCCACGAACAACATGACGATGTTGGCGATAATCTCGTCTTCGCTGAGGCGGTCGCCGGACTCTTCGGTGGCCAGCAGCAGCGACACGAGGTCGCCGCCGGGGTGCCGCCGCCGCTGCGCCAGAACCTCACGGAAAAACGCCTCGAAGCGCAGCGCGGCGGCGTTGGCCGTGTCCAATTCGTCCGGCGTCAGCGGAACCAGCTCAAAGGTCTTCAGCAGTGCCGAAGTTTCCCGCTGGAAAACCAAGCTATGTTCCAGTTCAAGGCCGAGCATGCCGCGTTCCAGTTCAAGGCCGAGCATGCCGCAGATCACCCGCACGGTCAGCGGATAGGCGTAGGCGGACACCAGATCGGCTTGGCCCTGCCCGATGAAGCCGTCCACCAGCGCGTCCGCCTGCGCCTGCACGGCGGCGCGCAGTTCCGCCGCTTGCTTGACGCTGAACGCCTTGCTGAGGAGTCCGCGCAGGCGGGTGTGTTGCGGCGGGTTCATCAACAGCAGAAAGGCGTTGACGGTGCGGAAAGCCGGCTCGCCGCCCATGTCGCGGCCATAGCGGCGGGCCAGCACCGCCTTAAAGTCTTTGCCCAGGCGCGCATCGCGCAGCACGAGGTCGGCGTCGCGGTAGCGCGTCAGCAGCCAAGTGTGCGGGGCCAAGGCGCAGACCGGCGCGGCGGCGCGCAGCCGGGCGTAATGGGGGTAGGGGTCGGCAATGAATTCCGCCGAGCGGAAATCCGGTTTTAGCATAGGGCCTGGGCCTGAGGATAAGGCGCTATAGGCTATGCTTTTGGGTCAGCCCTTTCAACCCACAAGCCGGTCGCCGCATCGCCATGCCAGACAATCCCGCCATCATTTTGATCGTCGATGACGCGGTTGAGAACCTCACTGTCCTCAACTTGCTGTTGCGGTCTTCTTACCAAGTCCGCGCCGCCACCTCCGGGGAAAAGGCGTTGCGCATCGCCGCCGCCGAGCCGCGCCCGGATCTGGTGCTGCTGGACGTGATGATGCCGTCGATGGACGGCTACCAAGTGTTTGAGCGCCTGCGCGGCAACCCCGACACCTGCGATATCCCGGTCATTTTCATCAGCGCGATGGACAGCATGGAAGCGGAGCTGCGCGGGCTGGATCTGGGCGCGGTGGACTACATCACCAAGCCCATCGTGCCGGCCATCGTGCTGGCGCGCATCCGCACCCAGCTTGAGCTGAAGCAGGCGCGCGACCGGCTGGCGGGCCAAAACGTCTGGCTGGAGGCGGAAGTGTCGCGGCGCATGGCGGAAAACGAGCTGATCCAAGAAGTCAGCATCCGCGCGCTGGCGCATCTGGCGGAGACCCGCGACAAGGAGACCGGCAACCACATCTTGCGCACCCAAGGCTATGTGCTGGAACTGGCGCAGCGCTTGCAGGCGCATCCGCGCTTCGCCGCCGTCCTCACCGGCCGCTATGTCCAACTGCTGGCGCGTTCGGCGCCGTTGCACGACATCGGCAAAGTCGGCATCCCCGACGCCATCCTGCAAAAGGCCGGGCCGCTGACCGATGAGGAATGGGCGGTCATGCAGACCCATGCCGAACTCGGCAGCGCCGCCATCGAAATGGCTGAGCGCGACGCCGAGCAGCCGGTGGCGTTTCTCGGCTTGGCCAAGGAAATCGCCCATTGGCACCATGAGAAATGGGACGGCAGCGGCTATCCCGACGGCTTGGCCGGCGAGGCTATCCCGGTGTCGGCGCGCATCATGGCGCTGGCCGACGTGTTCGACGCCTTGCTGTCGCGGCGCGTCTACAAGCCGCCGCTGTCTCCCGACGAAATCCGCGCCATTATCGCGGCGGAACGCGGCGGCCAGTTCGATCCCGACATGACCGATGTTTTTCTGGCGCATTTCGGCGTGTTCTGCGCCATCGCCGAGCGCCACCGCGACCCCGCCCCGGAGTGACCGCCATGCCTGCCGAGACTTCCCCCGCGCCGCGCCATGCCAGCCACGGCCGTATCCTCGGCGTCGTGCTGGTGTACGCCGTGTTGGCGGCCAGTTGGATCGTGCTGTCCGACGGGCTGGTGCAGCGGCTGTTCAGCGAACCGCAGCAGATCATCTTGGCCAGCATGCTCAAAGGCTGGCTCTACGTTGGCATCACCTCGATGTTGCTGTATGGCTTGCTGCGGCGCTGGGACTGCGCGGCGGCGGCCGCGCCGACGCCTGCCGACCCGCGCCGGCTGCGCGGGGCGTTCCTCGTGCTGGCGGCGGTCATCGCCACACTCACCGGCATCGCCGTCCTCGACACCTTCAACCGCCAAAAGGAAACCGAAATCGCTAGGCTGCAAGCCATCGCCGACCTGAAAACCCGGCAGATCGCCGACTGGCTGCGCGAGCGCCAAGGCGACGCCGAGTTTGTGACGGGCAGCGATTTTTTTGCCGAGCAATACCGGCTTTGGCAAGAGGCGGGCAACGCGCAAAGCGGCGAGCGTTTGCATCTGCGCTTGGAGAGCCTACGCAAAAGCCGGGGGTTTGCCGCCGTCACGCTGCTGAAGCCCGACGGCCAGCGGCTGTGGGCTTCGGCCCAGGCGCCGCAATCGCTCTCGGCGGACGCGCAGGCCACCGCCCTACGCGCCGGAACCGAGCGCAAGGTGTGGCGCTTCGGCCCCTACCGCGACACGGCGGGCGCGGTGCGGCTGGACTTCGCGGCGCCACTGGCGGCATTCACCGGCGCCCCGCCCGTAGTCTTGTTACACATCGATTTGGCGGATTGGCTATTCCCGATGCTGCAAAGTTGGCCCGCCCCCAGCGCCAGCGGTGAAACGCTGCTGTTTCGGCAGGCCGGCCAAGACGTGCTGTATCTTAGTCGCCTGCGCTACGCGCCTGATGCGGCTGGGAAATTGCGCCTATCGATGGCGACGGCAAAATTGCTGTCCGCCCAAGTGTTGCGCGGGGAGATGACGCTGGGCAGCGCCGGGGAGGGGCTGGATTACCGGGGCGTGCCCACCATCGGCGTGGTGCGCGGCGTCGCCAGCACCGACTGGTTCATGGTGGCCAAGCGGGATCAGGCCGAACTGTACGCCGAAGCCCAGGCCAATGCCGCCTGGATTGGCTTGGCGGGGGTGTTGGCCTTGCTGATGGCCGGCGCCGGCTTTCACCTGCTGCGGCAAAGCCAGCAATTGGCTTTGGCGCAAGCGGTGCAGCAATCCCAGGCCGAGCGCCTGCAAGCCATGCGCCTGCTTGCCGCCATTGCCGACAGTTCCGACGACGCCATTTTTGCCAAGGATTTGGATGGCCGTTTCACGCTGTTCAACCGCGCCGCCAGCCAGTTTGCCGGCCAGCCCGCCGAGGCCATGCTGGGCCGCGACGAACGCGCCATTTTTCCGCCGGAGCAGGCGGAGCGGCTGCTCGCCGCCAACCGGCAGGCGATTGCCGAAGACCGCATTTTCACGGTCGAGGAGACGTTGCCCACCCCGGACGGCGAGCGGGTGTTCTTGACCACCAAAGGCCCGCTGCGCGACGCCGAGGGCAAGGTCATCGGCCTGTTCGGCATCGTCCGCGACATCACCTTGCGCAAGCGGGTCGAGGCCGAGCTGCGGCTGTGGGCGCAGGCGTTCGAGCATGCCGGTTTCGGGCTGGCCATCGGCGACGCCCGGCGCAATGTGTTCTTGGCAGTCAACCCGGCCTTCGCCCGCGAGCGCGGCTACCGCCCGGAGGAGATGGTCGGCCGGCCGATCACAATGGCTTACCCGGCAGATCAAGCCGAGGTGGTCAACCGCCGCTTCCATGATCTGGATATCCGATCCCATAGCATTTTCGAGTCTGAACATGTATGCAAGGACGGCCGGCGCTTCCCGGTGCTGATGGATGTCACCGTTATCCGCGACGCCGCCGGCCAGCCAGTGACCCGCGTCGCCTACGCGCTGGACATCACCGAACGCAAACGCGCCGAGGCCGAATTATTGCAACGCAACGCCGAGCTGGAGCGCTTCAACCGCGCCATGGTCGGCCGCGAGCTGGACATGATCGCGCTGAAGCAACAGGTCAACGCGCTGTCGCGCCAACTGGGCGTCGAACCGCCGTACCCGCTGGCCTTTCTGGACGGCCAGCCGCCGCCCGACGGCGGCCAGCCATGAGCGTCCGGCTGGCGCTGGCCGTCGCGCTGCTGGCGCTGGCCGGGCAATGGCTGCTGTGGCCGTGGCTCGCCCCGTTTGCCGGGTTCCTGTTTTTCCCCGCCGTGTTTTTCAGCGCCTATTTGGCCTACGTCGGCGGGCGGGCCAGCGAGCGCCGCCGCGCCGCTGCCCAGTTGCGGCAAAGCGAAATCCGCTTTGAGGCCACGTTTGAGCAGGCGGCGGTGGGCATTGCCCTGGTGGCCCCGGACGGCCGTTGGCTGCGCGCCAACCAAAAGCTGTGCGAGATAGTCGGCTACGCCCATGACGAGTTGCTGGCGAAGACCTTCCACGATATCACCCACGCGGACGACGTGGACGCCGATTTGGCGCAGATGCGGCAGATGCTCGCCGGCGAAATTAGCACCTATGCGCTGGAAAAACGCTGCCGGCGCAAGGATGGCGGCGTTGTCTGGGTCAATCTGACCGTGGCGCTGGTGCGCCGGGCCGAC
>JBJSYU010000169.1:0-3892 GCA_046089945.1 Candidatus Methylumidiphilus sp. | reverse complement strand
CAGCCCGATTACGTCAACGCCGTCCTGGCAGTGGCGACCACGCTGCCGCAGCATGCCTTGCTCGCCGCCCTGCAAGCCATCGAAAACACCCTGGGCCGGGTGCGCGGCCTGCGCTGGGGGCCGCGCACCGTGGATTTGGATATCTTGCTGTATGGTGATCTGCGCATCGCCGACGCGCGCTTGACCGTGCCGCATCCCAGCCTCGCCGAGCGCGAGTTCGTGCTGTATCCGCTGGCCGACATCGCCCCGCCCGACTTGCCGATTCCCGGCCAAGCGAATTTGTCCGCACTGCTGGCCGCCTGCCCTCGGCGCGGCCTGGAGGAAATGTCCGATGGCTGAACGTTTTGTCACTGTCCCCGCCTTGGCCGCGATGAAGGCGCGCGGCCAAAAAATCGCCGTGCTGACCGCCTACGACGCGCTGTTCGCCCGTTTGCTCGACGAGTCCGGGGTGGACGTGATCTTGGTCGGCGACTCGCTGGCGATGGTCATCCAAGGCCAGGACACCACGCTGCAAGTCAGCCTCGACGACATGGTCTACCACACCCGCTGCGTGGCGCGCGGCGCGTCGCGGGCCTTGGTGGTGGCGGATCTGCCGTTCATGAGCTACCCGACCCCGGAACGCGCCGCCGACAGCGCGGCGCGGCTGATCCGCGACGGCGGGGCGCGCATGGTCAAGCTCGAAGGCGGACGCCGCCGCGTGGACACCGTGCGCTTTTTGGCCGAACAAGGCATCCCGGTGTGCGGCCATCTCGGCCTGCTGCCGCAATCCATCCACCAACTCGGCGGCTACCATGTGCAAGGCCGCGAGAGCCACGCCGCGCAAACCCTGCTGGAAGACGCGCTGCTGCTGCAAGAGGCGGGCATCGGCCTGTTGGTGCTGGAATGTGTGCCGTCATCGCTGGGCGAGGAAGTCTCCCGCGCCTTGAACATCCCGGTCATCGGCATCGGCGCCGGCGGCGGCTGCGACGGCCAAGTGCTGGTGTTACACGACATGCTCGGCCTAGGCTTCGGCCGCCGCCCGCGCTTCGTCAAGGATTTCATGGCCGTCAGCGGCGACATCCCGGCGGCAGTGCGGGCCTATGTGGCGGCGGTGCGCGACGGCACGTTTCCGGGGGAGGAGCATGGGTTTTGAAAAATTGAGCTTTGCCGTGCCGCGCCCCATCGGCGCGACGCCCGCCCGGTCACTGCATCCGCGATGAGTCAGCGCAGCCCCGACGATCTCAGCGATTGGATCAGCCGCGCCGCCTTGCGCGACTATGCCGGCGAGGTGATCTACCCGCGCGGCGAAAGCTCTTTCCGCGCGGGCGCGGTCAGCCGCTTGCGCGACGAGTGCGGCACAGTGTCGGCGCGGGTCAGCGGCAGTTCGGCCTACCGGGTCGAATTATGGACGGACGGGGCGGAATTTCACTACGACTGCACCTGCCCGCATGCGGCGGAGGGCCATTTCTGTAAGCACTGCGTCGCCGTCGGCCTGGCGTTTCTCGACGCCCGCGAACGCGGCCTATCGTCCGACCCGTCTTGGGACGCCATCCGCGGGCATCTACAGCGCCAATCGCATGACACACTGGTCGCTTGGCTGCTGGACGCCGCCCAGCGGCACAATGCGCTGTACCGCAAACTGTTGTCCAAGGCGCGGTAAAACGCGGCGGGCCTTGCCGCGCCACCCCGTTCAAACACCGGTTTCATGCTACGATAGCGCCCATTTTTCATCCGTCTTACAGGGTTTTAAGCACATGACCGAACAAAAAATCAACGACGCGCTGGGGGAGTTGCGGAAAGAGGGGGAGCAACTGGACGACGCCGAGTCTAGGGAACGGCTGGCCAGCCTGGCGGACAATATCGAGCAGAATGTCGATTACAGCGGCGCCAGCGAGGAACACCTGGATCTGGTCGAGGACGTCAAAGACGCCATCACCCATTTCGAGGTGGAACATCCGCAGATCACCGGCATCCTCAACGATATCATGGTGACGCTGGGCAACTGCGGCATCTGAACTTTACACTTGAGAGAAACCGCCATGAAGCACGCAATCATTTTAAGCTTAAGCCTGGCGGCGGCGCTGGCCTGCTCCGCCGCGCATGCCGAAATCGACGAGGCGAAGCTGAACCATCGCCTCGACCGCCTGCAAACCGAACTCAAGCTCAGCGAACAGCAGAAGCAGGAAGTCGGCAAGATTTTCGAGGAGACCAAGCCGCAGTTGGAGGCTTTGCGCAAGCAGGGCGAGGAACTGCGCGCCAAGATGAAGGAGCGCCTGCGGGCGGTGCTGACCGCCGAGCAGATGGACAAGTTTGAGAAGATGCGCCAGGAGCGCCGGACGCAGCGGCGCATGGGCCGCTTTGGGCCACCGCCGCAGGGCGACAACTAAGCGCCGGGGCTTTCTTCTAAGGCCGCAGGGCGCGGGGGTAATGCGCCTCGCCCAACTGCCGCATCTGTTTCAGTATCCAGTCGCGGCGTTTCAGCACATAGCCGCTGGGGCGGTCGGCGCGCAGCTTCAGCGGATTGGGCAAGGTCGCCGCCAGCAGCGCCGCCTCGGCGGGTTCCAGCCTTTTCGCCGGCTTGCCGAAAAACGCCTGCGCCGCCGTCTCCACGCCATACACGCCGTCGCCAAACTGCGCGACATTCAAGTACACCTCCAAAATGCGGGCCTTCGGCCACAGCGCTTCCAACAGCACGGTAAATCCCGCCTCCAAGCCTTTGCGCAGGAAGCTGCGCTCCGGGTACAAAAACAGGTTTTTCGCGGTCTGCTGCGAGATGGTGCTGCCGCCGCGGACGCGGGCGCCGGTCTGGTTGCGCTCGAACGCTTGGCTGATGGCGTCGAAGTTGAAGCCATGGTGGTCGGCGAACCACTGGTCTTCGGCGGCGACCACCGCCATGCCCGCCGCCGGGGCGATGTCGGCCAGATCCACCCAGCGTTGGCGCAGCACAAAATCCTTGTGGCCTTCCTGCCGGGCGATGAATTCGGCCCGCAGCATGAACGCCGTGGTTGGCGGCGGCAGCCAGCGCAAGGCCAGCACAACACCGGCCAGCACTAGCAGCAAGGCCATGAACAGTTTCAGCAGCAGTTTTTTCACAGGGAAGCGGCGCGTGGGATTTTCGGGGATTGGGAAAAACGATTGGCGGCGGGCTAGACTTTCAAGGAATCTATGATTAAGTTCCCTCTCCCCCAACCTTACAAGTGTAGGTTTTCATAGTTCTCCGGTTATAACCACCATGGGCGGCTGATTGTGCGGTATTGGCAACGACGGCCATATCCGAACGGCAGAGGTTGTTGGCCGAACAGGGCCGCGACGATCAAGGCACAGCCATGGCGGAATATCCCCATCAGCCGCCAGCGCCTGCATTGCCGCCTCGGCCTCCCCGCCCACCGCGAGCAGCCACCCGGTGGCGATGGCCAGCCACAGCCGCTCGGCCGGCGCGGGGTCGTCCATGCGCGTGTGTTGCGATTGCCAACCGACGCGCTTGAAGCCCTGCCCGTCCAGGCGCGCAGGCCGTGCCGGCGCCACGCCCTGGAATTGCCTGAGCAACGCCAGCCATTCCGGCCGCCAAGGAGGCTTCTCGCCCGCCTTGAGGATCTTCCAGGCGACCGGCACGGCGCAGCCCCGGTAAAGCGCGCGACGGGCAAGACCACGAAGCGGCCGCCCAGGCTCGTCGCATCCAAGGCCACCGCGGGCAAGCCGCCCTCCCAGCCTTCCAGCACCCAGCCAGCCCAGCCACGGCGCCCGGCAAACCGCCAAGTCCAATTCGCGGGCACCCGCCCGCCTTGGCGTCCGCCTCGCGGTAGGTGTCGCGCAGCCGCTCGCGCACCGCGTCGAAGCGCTGGCCGAGGCGGCAGGCCCACCCGTCGGCCACCGCCGTCAGGCGGCGCGCATGCACCACCACCCTGCCCAGGCT
>JBJSYU010000168.1:0-5099 GCA_046089945.1 Candidatus Methylumidiphilus sp. | reverse complement strand
CGCTTGCTTCAACAGGATCAACAACGTATCGTACAAAACGGAAGGCTGGGGCATGGCGAAGGCGTCCTTTGGAATCGGTTCGGACGCATAGTTTGCCCCGCCTTCCGCCCTCTTTGGCCCGTTTTGTCAGTCAATCAGCTTCGACAGGCTCAGGGCGAACGGAAAAATCCTTAACCTAATGGCAGTGGTCAGCCAACCTGTGATCTGTAGCTTCAAAGTGTATTACAGCCTCCGAGGAATAGTCCATGAAAACCCAAAAAATGTATTATGCTGTTTTTTCCTGCTTGTGCGCATTCAACGCCGCCACGCAAGCCGCAACAATGTCTTTCGACACTGGTCAATTGCTTATCTCGTTCGACACCGACGCCATTGTCAATTTAGGCGTTCCAGTGATTCAAGGCAATTCCCTAGTGTTCACTCCGACCCTGCAATTGGACGCACCGGCAGACCAAATCTCTTACTACGACTACCAAAGCTATGCTGCGGTGATTGACATAGAAGCTAAGCCTGGTTTTCAGATAGAAGGCTATGCGCTGACTGCGTCGGGTCCAAGATACACCGGGGACGATGCCCACACTGGCATCAATGGAACATTCAATCAAGAGTTTTATGGTGCTAGCTATGACCCGAACGCACCCTCCAGTACCGCGCCATGGTCTGCCAACCAATACTTTATCGGTGCCACATTGCCATCAGTTAGTGGTGACATCTTTGTCCAGACAGAAAACCATTACAGCTATGAAGACATAGTCGGCAGTTATGAAACGCCGATTTACGAATGGGTCTATCAAGATGTCCTTGTGCGATACGACTTAGTCTACGACGAATTTGGAACTTTGATTGAGATTCCCGTGTTCGAGAGCCAATATGTTGAGCAATTGACCGGCTATACGACAGAATATTTGTATGGAACTTTCTATCAGACCAGTGGCGGGTCATTTGGCTTTGACCGAATGACCATCACGGTGGACGCCGTGCCGACTTCGACACCGGTGCCGTTGCCGTCGGCGGGCCTGCTGCTTATGAGCGCACTGCTCGCAGGCGGCGCAATCGGTCGTCGTCGGTCGGTCAAACCACAAAATAGCTAACTACTTTCCTCTGGTTCCCATGCCCTGCTCCCATCGTCATACACAAGTTTGCAAGAATTTGATTTTACAGGCATTGGAAACGCGCAAACGATACAAAAACGCCGGCTGGGGATGCCGGCGCTACGGTTTAGCCTCTGCCCATAGCGGTTGCAAAACCCGCCGCGTCAGTGTTGGCAGCGCGGGCAGTAAAACGTCGAGCGCTGGGCCAGCCGGACGGTCTTCAAAGGTTCGCCGCACACTACGCAAGGCAGGCCGTCGCGGCCGTAGACGGCGAGGGTTTGCTGGAAATAGCCGGGTTTGCCGCTGGCGTTGACGAAATCGCGCAGGGTGGTGCCGCCTTGGGTGATGGCTTGTTGCAGCACTTCGCGGATCAGTTCGGCCAAGGTTTCATAGCGGCCTAGGCCGATGCGCCCGGCGGCGCGGCGCGGGTCGATGCGGGCGCGGAACAGCGCTTCGTTGGCGTAGATGTTGCCGACGCCGACGACGAGGTGGCTGTCCATGATGAAGGTTTTCACCGGGGTTTGTCGGCCTTGCGCGGCGGTGTGCAGATACTCGCCGCTGAACCGCGCGTCGAATGGCTCCGGCCCCAGCCCGGCCAGCAGAGGATGCGCCGGCGGCGCGCCGGCTGCCCACAGCAGGCAACCGAAGCGGCGCGGGTCGTGGTAGCGCAGGCAGACGCCGTTGCCAAACAGGATATCGACATGGTCGTGCAGCTTTAGCGGCGCGTCGGCGGCGGTGACGCGCAGGCTCCCGGACATGCCCAGATGCGCCAGCAAGGCGCCGTCCTCAACAATGAGCAAAATATATTTGCCGCGCCGCTCCACAGACAAAATCGCCTGCCCGGCCAGCTTTTCCGCCAAATCCTCAGGCACCGGCCAGCGCAATTGCCGCTGGCGGACGACGATCCCGGCCACGGTCTGCCCCAGCACATGCGGTGCAATGCCTTGGCGGGTGGTTTCGACTTCGGGCAGTTCGGGCATCAGTCGGCTTCGCGCTCGCCGTCCACATCTTCGCCCGGCTCCAACTCCATCATCTCCTCCGGCGTCTTTTCCAGCGGCGCTTCGGCGTCTTCCTCATCGCCTGCCTGCGCCCCGTCGCCATCCGGCGTAGTCGCTTGCAGGCTGAGCAGGCGCTTGCCGGCTTCGCCGACCACCAAATATTCCAGCTTCCAGTCCGGGCGCAGCAGCAGCAAATCCGGTTCGCGCTGGAGAATGGTGAAATCCACCGTCTGGCCGTTCGCCAAGGCTAAATGGATGGCCTCGCCTGGGGCGGGCTGTTCATGGCGGTGGACTTCGATGGCGCGGGCCGCTTGCCAGGCGTTTGCCAACTCGTCCACGGCGCTGGCGTCGCCCGGCGGTTCCAGCGTCCACTGGCTTTTGTCGCCGAGCGTGGCTTTCAGGCCCGGCAGGCTGATGGCCTTGAGCTTGCCGTCTTCCGGCAATAATTGTTTGTCCACATAATCCGTGGCCTTGGCGTTGAGGTGCTGGGAAAAGTCGTCGGCGACCAAGTGCAAGGTGTCGCCGACTTGCACATAGCGCATCATGTCGATGGGTTCGGCGCCGCCAAACGCGAGGCGGGTCTGGCCGATGGTCAGCACCGCCTTCGGCTGGTCCAGGCCAAATTTGGGCAGTTCCTCAGGTTTCAGCGGATAACGGGCGTGGCTTTCGGATTTGGCGATGTTGAGCAGTTGGCGGACGCGGATATCGTTGGCGGGGGCGGCGAACGGCGCGGTCAACCGCCAGTGTCCGTCTTGTTTGGCAAACACTAAGGTTTCGGTGTTGCGCAACTCGAAACGCTCGATGCCGTCGCTGTCGAGTTCGGTCAGGTAAACGGTTTTTTCCTCCTCTTTCCCAGGCTCTAAAAAAGCCACCAGCCCCAACGCGGCCACTGCGGCCAGAAGAATCAGATTGAGCAACAGCTTGGAATTCATGCGTTAACGTCTCCGTCGTTTGAACCAGATATAAGCGCCGCCGCCGAACAAGGCGGCGGGCAGCAGCAACAGGAAGCTTACCGGAATGGCGACCATGGCGATATTGGACAGCGCCAAGGATTTGTCAGCCGCCGTTTTGCTGGGCAGGCTGATGAACTCGTCGTTGCCGCTGAGCCAATGGATCAGGTTGAAGCCTAAGGCCAGATTGCCGCCATTGCCCAAATACGTGTTGGTGAGAAAATCGCCATCGCCGATTACCACGATGCGCTGTTCGCCGGTTTGGGGTTTTGCCGCGTCGGTTTTGCCCGCCGCCGTCTTTTCCGTCGCAGGCTTTGGCCGGGTCAAGGCGTAGCCTATCGCCAACGGCCCTTCGCGTTCGCCTTTGTCGGCGTCAAATTTGATCTTGCCTTGGATCGGGCCGGTTTCCGTCCATGAGCGCGGCACGGTGTTCAAAAACGCCGTGCGTTCAAAGCCAGACTCGCCGGCTTTCTCCAGCGCCGCCGCCGTCGGAAACACCGTCATGGTCTGAAAGTCTTGGGTGATGGCATGCGGGGCGTATTCGGCGACCAGCGCGAAAGTCGGGTCGTCGATGCCCAACACTTGCGTGGTGGCGTCCACCACCGTCCCCGGCAGGAAGTTCAAGCCCAGTTGTTGCGCCAACGGCGCCAGCCCGTGCAAGTCGCCGGGGTCGGCCAGCCACCACAGGTTGCCGCCGCGTTTGACATAGGCTTGGATTTGCGCGACTTCGCCGGGCAGCAGATTGGCCTTCGGGCTGGCCAGCACCAGCACGTCGGTGTTGTCGGGAATGTCCGGCGTCACGGCGAGATTGACGATGCCGGGCTTGACGCCTTTGCGGGCGAGTTCTTCGCCAAACTGGCCTAAGTCAAAATTGGCTTGCCCTTTCGGCGAGCGCTCGCCGTGGCCCTCCAAAAACACGATATGGTGTTCCTGCGCATGCGCCAGCCGTTGCAGCGCGTTGGTGATGGCGCTTTCCGACGGCTCCATGACCGCCTCTTCGCGGCCTTGGTAGCTCAGGCGCATTTCGCCGGACTGGGCGACGCCTTGCTCGCGGGTTTGGTCGGGCTGGGTGTCGGGGTTGACGAAGGCCAGCGCGATGTCGGGCTTGTGGCGCTGGAAGCGCTCGACCTGCTCGACGATGCGCTCGCGCAGGGCTTTCTCCTCGCGGGCGTAGGCGGTGACGTTCACCGGCCCTTTGAGCAGCCCCAGCACCTTGACGCTGGCCTCGGACAGGCTGTTGCGCCCGCCCGCCGTCCAGTCGGCTTGCACGGAATAGCGGTTGCTCAGCCAGCCGAGCAGGCCGACGACGGCGAGAAACAGCAGGGTGAAGGCGAGGTTTTGCAGGCGGATTTCAAGGTGTTTGCGGGCGTTGATCTTCATTTTTGCAGGCGGTCGTTGTCCAGGGTATGGATGCTCAGCACAATAAAGGCCAGAATCAGCAGCACAAAATACGCCACGTCGGCGCTGCCGACCAAGCCTTTCAGCAGCTTTTCGTAATGGCGCATCATCGACAGATATTCCAGCGCCCCGCCGTCGGTGTTGCGCGTCCAGTCGATGATCCACAGCAACAGCAAGGCGCCGAACGTGCCGACCGCCGCCACCGCCGGCTGGCTGGCGAGTGCGGAAATGAACAGCCCCACTGAGGCAAAGCCGGCCAAAAGCAGGCTCAGGCCCAGCACCGACGCCGCCAATTTGCCCATGTCCAGCCCGCCGCCGAGCAGCAAAGACAGCGGCATCAAAGTAATCATGGCGACCATCAACAGCAGGAACGCCAAAATCCCCAGGTATTTGCCCAGCACAATTTCGGCGATGGACACCGGGGCAGTGAACAGCAGGCTCAAGGTGCGGTTGCGGCGCTCCTCGGCGATCAGCCGCATCGTCAACAGCGGCGTCACCATCAGCAATATGACGCCGGCGTTTTGGAACACGCCGGCGACGATGAAATCCGTCACGCCCGGCGCCTGCTCAAAGCCGGCGTAGCGCGGCTGGATGTCGCTGACATAGGTGTCCAGCAGCACCAGAAACAGAAAGCCAAGAATGACCTGGATGACGCCGAGAATGGC
>JBJSYU010000167.1:0-3556 GCA_046089945.1 Candidatus Methylumidiphilus sp. | reverse complement strand
CAAAGCAAGCTTTGGACTCCAAGACAAAACTGTTGGTAGGCTTAAGCTAACGGCTTTGACGCAAAGCGCGGGAACGATACAATCATTTAGGAGGTTTCATGCGAATATTCATCAGCTACAGCCACAAGCAAGGCCAATGGGTTTGGGAGCGGCTGGTGCCGGTGTTGAAAGCCGGCGGGGCAGAGGTGTTAATCGACCGCAAACATTTTCAGATAGGCAAAGCCGTGGTCGGCCAAATGGACGCCTTGCAGGCGCAAGCCGAACGGCACTTGCTAGTATTCTCGCCGGATTACCTAGCCAGCCTATACTGCCGACATGAAATGCAAAACGCGCTGGCACTCGATCCGACGTTTACCCACCACTTGATTGTGCCGGTCATCCGCGAGGCATGCGCCTTGCCAAAATCATTTCTCGGCAAAACCCCAAGCGCTGGCAAAAACCCAATCTATGCCGACCTGCAAGACGATAGCAACGCCGCTGTCTGGGACAAACTATTGCAGGCATGCGAGGCGACAAGCTTAGGCGCAAGAGCCACCGACTGGCTGGCGGCACGGGATGACATACGCAAATACCTGGAACGCAACCAATCGGTGAATCTGGTGGTCAATGGCGACGGCGTCAATTGGCGCGGGCTGCTGGAACATCTCGCCACCGATTGCCTGCCGGATTTGGCGCGGGTGGATTTGCAACATCCCGACACCACCAGCCGAGAAGGCTTGCTCTCGGCGATTGCCAAAGCGATGAATGCGACGGCCAAGATTCCGCCTAAACCGCATGATTTGGCGGAATTCAATCGGCTGTTCACTGGGCGTTTTGCGCCCGTTCGACTTTGCCTGAGTCATTTTGATTTGGCGGCGCATCGTGATTATTACGACGTGGATTTGTTTAGCACCTTGCGGTATTTGAACATGGAGACTCGGCAGTTGGTTTTAGTGATCCAGTCAAGATGTTCATTCGCATCTTTATTGCCGATGGGCAGTCCTTTGTCGGTTTTAGATGTAAAAACAATTCAATTGAATGGGTAGACATGAATAATCATCCTAACTCTTGCCAAAGTACAGATAAATTATTCTTTGTAAACGAGAAAAGGGCAAAGATAATTCAAGTGCTTCTGCTAGGCTTGGGGATGGTTTCTGGAATAGCAATGATTTTATTGGAAGATATAGAATATCATCTGATGTCATTTATAGTTGCTATAGTTGCTTGGAGTGCGTGTTTCAGTTTTCCTGATATTTATTGTTTTTTGTTTATATTTCCACGACTTAGGCCCGATTTGTATTCTTTGCATCCCATTCACTGGAAAAATACTTGGAGTTGGAGTTGGCCCAAACAACAGCAATTGTTCGGGATGGAGACATTTTTAGCTGGCTATCTTGAACTAGAGCCTGAAAAGGGAAAGGTCGAGTTAGAGAGAATAATTAATAGCGATTCCGTGAATGGCATCTCTGCTATTCGTGTCCAAGTAAAACTTATCGCCAGAAAACTGGCAAATGAAAATAATCTATCAGAGTTAGATAAAATATTGTCTGGATTGTCTGATTCGGACAGCATTGTGAATGCTGAGATGTTGATCGGTCGGACTAATTTATTTGTTAATAATGCTCTTATGAGTAATACATATGTGGCTAATTTTGGTCGCATTATGTCTAGTTGGTATAAAGCTGATCCAAAGACGTTCGAGAGACAAGCTATTTTGTTTGCTAACCATAAAATTAAGGAACTTATAACTGAGATAGCTATGCTTCAACGTCGCATTGACACACAAACGCGCCCCTTTTTGAAAGCACCTGAAGCCGCTATATTAGTGGATAAGATCCGAAGTTTCCAAAGCCGGGTTAGCAGCTACCCTCAACCTTTAAGCAGTGAATTTCGACAAGCAGCCGGAAATTGGTTAATAATCGCCGAATCCCAATATCAACAATTACGCGTGATTCTCGACCGGGAACCCCAGCCCCAAGTCTTCCGGGCAGGTGATCCAGTGAATAGGGAGCAAGAGGCTTTTATTCCCCGCTATGAAACCTTGGGCGAATTGGATCGCCAATTGAGCCTTGCCACCGGTTGCCCCGGCGTGATTTTGTATGGCCGTCGCCGCATGGGCAAATCCACGCTGTTGCGCAATTTGGAAGGCTTTCTGCCGGTCAGTGTCCGCATTGGCGTATTGTCGATGCAAAACCCCAGCGCCTTCACCAGCTTGGCGGATTGGCTGGCATTAGTGGCGGAACCGGTGCGGGCGGTTTGGCCGGAGCGGGAGCGGCCTGCAACGCCGGACAGTTTGCCGGCGTTTTTCGATCTGTTGGGCGAATGTAACCAGCGCTTGGAGGCGGTGGGCCAGCGTTTATTACTGGCGATAGACGAATACGAAAACCTCGACCGCAAACTCGGCGAGGGGATATTCCCAGAAGATTTGCTGCACATGCTGCGCGAGTCCATCCAAACCCATCGGCGCATTGTCTGGCTGTTTGCCGGTAGCCATGCCATTGAGGAATTGACGAACGCGCAATGGCCGTCTTATCTGATTAGCGCCCGCACCGTGGAAGTCCCGGCCTTCACCGCAGCGGAAACCCGCTTACTGCTGACCGAGCCGATGAAACATTCCAGGCTTTTTGAGCGCGACGAGTCCAAGCGCCCGCGTTTCGAGCCGGGGTTTTGGGGCGAGGATGGCATAACCCGCATCCAAGCCGAAACCGCCGGCTGGCCGCATCTGGTGCAATTACTGGCGGAAACCGCCGTGGACTTGTGCAACGAACGGCAACGCCCGTTAGTGGATGCGGCATTATTGGATGATGCCATCGCCAAAGCCGTAACCGCAGGCGACACCGTGCTGCGGCAATTGCTCAAAGGCGAATCAACCGAAGCCGATTGGGCATGGCTAGTAGGTTTCCGCCGACACGATACCTTGCCAATCCCCGAAGACGAGGCCGTGTTTCTATCCCTACGCCGCCGCTGGCTGGTAGTGGATGCCGAGCCAGGAAAATGGCGGCTGCGAGTGCCACTATTACTGCGCTGGTTGCGGGAGCGAGGATAAGCCGCTAAAGTTGTTCTGGTTTGTTCTGGGCAAAGGTGCGCACTGCGCACCCTACGAGACTATAACTCGTTTATTGGCCGCTATTCTCCGACACCAACTCAATCTTGACTTTCCGGCCAACCAAAGCCGCCGCCCTTTGCAATGTGGACAGGGTAATATCATTTTCAGGGTCAAGCAGGCGATTGACCTGCGCCCGGCTGGTTTTCAGCAAGATAGCCATTCTGGCTTTTGAAATTCCTTTGTCCTTCATCGCTTGGCCTAGCTGCCACGAGATGACTTCCTTAATGGCTTGCGCCTGCATGTCCTCGAACAAACCTTCTTCTTGCAGAAAGTCGTCTAGGCTTGAACCGAGATGTTTGTCACTCATGATTCTATTTCCTTCTGGCGCTTGCGCGCTTTTTTCAATTCGTCGTCGGGCGTTTTCTGCGCTTTCTTGATGAAACTATGCAATGCCACCAACTGGCCTTGATGAACGCAGAACAACACACGGGCAATCTTGTGGCTTGGCAGTTCAGTTCGCACTTCCCATAA
>JBJSYU010000166.1:0-2592 GCA_046089945.1 Candidatus Methylumidiphilus sp. | reverse complement strand
GATGGTGCGGGCGGCAGCACTACCGCTAAAGATGCGCCGCCCGCCGATGAAGGGCTTGCTCAGCGTCTTGATCGCATCATCGACAACACTAAGCCACTTTCCGCGCTTGATGCTCTCAAAACTGCGCAGCTAACGCCAACGCAAACCGGCACTTTCGGCGACTCTGACCAGACTGCCCTTGCTGCTGCTAAAGCAAAATGGGATTCTAAGTATTTCGAAGTGCAAACCGGTATTAACTCACTAATGCCGCAAATTTCAGGATATGGCAGTGATTTGCCAGTATATCAGTTTGAAGTTAAGGGAAAACTAATTACTGTTGATTTTAATAACCACGCGCAGATATTACAGATAATGGTTGCCGGCCTTTATCTTGTTACTTGGCTTTATGCTATATCGATATTATTGGAGAAATAGATGGACAAAATAATTACCGTATTGGATGAATTGAATAAATTTATTCATTCTGGCATATACGACTTTGCAACCGCCCTATATGCCAAGTATGTTATATGGTACACTATCGCAAGTCTTGAAGCTAAAATACATTTAGTCGCATTTTTTTGGGGCGTCGCATCGCAGGTATTGCAGCAACTTGACATATCTTCACATATTCAAAATGCTTGGGCTTCGCTTGATTCCAATACTGTTAAATTTCTCACATTCTTCCGCGTTCCTGAAATAATATCGATTATCCTCCACGCCCGCCTTACTCGCTATATAATGTCGATGATGGGATATTGATATGGCTACTCGCATTGACCACGGCCCCCCCGGCAGCTATAAATCCTTTTCTCTCGTCATGCGATTTGCAATACCGGCCCTTATCGAGGGCCGCACTATTATTAGCAACATCCGCGATTTTCACGATATAGACCTTATACAAGATCAATTCCCCGATATTGAAATCCCAGATTCTGCGAAAATCATTTGCATTCCACAAACCCAATCGGGCAATTACATTATTGCCCGTTTTTTTCACTGGGCACCTCCCGGCGCGGCAATATTCTGTGATGAGGCGCAAATCATATGGCCCGCCAAGCGTCGGAATTTTCGTATCGAAGATTTAGACCACTGGGACCCGCCCATCGATTTTCAGCCCGACTGCGAATACATACCGCATCTGAAAACGCCGGACGGCGCTACCGTCAACCGCCCGCCCGATATTCTCGCTGCATTTGAAATGCAACGGCATTGGAATTGGGATTTGTTCATCTCAACGCCCAACATTGATAAACTCCACGATTTCATCCGCCAGACTTCAGAATGGGCTTATCGCCACCGCGATGTGTCCGGCATCCTCCCCGGCTGGCGTCATACTTGGATGGAATCACAACACGACCCTGAAACCAGTGGAAAAGCAAAAACTCATGTCCAAGGCACCCCAACTAGATACAAAGCGGACGCAAGAGCTTTTCGCTGCTACTCGTCGACGGCGACAGGCGAGCATGTTGCAAATCGAACCGGTCGAGGCATCTTACAAGACGGCAAAATTCGGTTTGTCCTCGGTGCCATCGTTCTCTCGTTCCTCGTTTTCATTGTGCAAGGCTGGCGCTGGTATTCTCAAAAGCATGAAGGGGCTGTTCCTCTTTCTGTTGACCCGTCTCCTGTGGCCGCTGCTCCGGTTCCTGCTCCTGCGCATCCTGCTACGCCTGCTGCTCATGATTCTCCTAATGTGGGCAGTCCATACAATCTTGTTCGCCGCCCTATTTTAGCAACCATCGTTGCCGCTTCTGTCGTTAATACCGAATATCCGCCGGTTTTCCTTGTAACCACAAAAACCCGTTCCTACAAGCTCAAATTTCAGCAGTTAGTGTCCGCTGGATACTCGGTTACTAGCGCAGAATCTTGTGATTATGACATATTCGACGGCACAAAACATATTGACGCATCTTGTAATGCTATATACTGTCGCGGCTCTGTTGAATTTGATGGACATATCCATCGCATCGACTGTGATACCCCAGAACGCGAACTCAAACACCCCGCCAGACAATCCCCGGAATTTCAGCATGTTGCCCTTCCTGACAATATAGGCATACTGCCCACTGGTCTTGTACCTGGTGCGCAACCTGGCGCACCTGGTCAAGCGCCACCAGCGCAGGATTGAGGCGTAGCCGATTGAGCGCCATTCCCTTTTTTTGATGATAAACGATAATGAGCGCGGCGGCGCGGAACGTAGCGAAGCGGAGGGCCGCGCCGCCGCGCTCAATCTGTGATTTGTGTTATAGTTTCGCCTGCGCGAAACTGGCGAAAGCCGAAAGCCTGCGGCGGCTGGCCGTGATTTTTAGGAGATACTGCGATGGCTAAAAAATTGGCATCTGAGGCGATAGCGGAGGGCATCAATCCCGGCGCTATCCGAACTTTTTGTGCTCTCGGAAAATATTTTGATGATGTGGGCTTGCTTCAATCTGAACCCGCTCCGGTTTCCGCCCCTGCGCCCGCCCCTGCCTCTGGTGCTGGCTCTGCTGCTCCGTCTTCACCTCCCGGCTTTGCTGCTACGCCGAACGCATGGCTGCGCGGTGCTTTGTTTAGCGCAATACAGGGTAAAACCCGTCAGTTTCTGCGAGAGCATAAAATACAATGCTTGTCTGG
>JBJSYU010000165.1:0-3082 GCA_046089945.1 Candidatus Methylumidiphilus sp. | reverse complement strand
GTTGGAATACACCTCGGTGTCCAGCACCAAGACATTGATGTTGCGGCCGCTGGCCAGCACATGATCGACGCCGGAGGAGCCGATGTCATAGGCCCAGCCGTCGCCGCCCATGATCCAAATGCTGCGGCGCACCAGATGGTCAACCACCGACAAGAGGTCTTTGGCCTTTTCGTGGTCGAGCTTGAACAGCGCGGTTTTCAGTTCGGCGACGCGGATGCGCTGCTGGCGCATCTGCGATTCGGTGGCCTGCGGGGCGGTGAGGATGGCATCGACCAGCGCGGCGTTGATCTCGCCTTTCAGTTCGCCCGCCAACTGGTAGGCGACTTCGCGGTGCTTGTCGGCGGTCAGCCTGAAGCCTAGGCCAAATTCGGCGTTGTCCTCAAACAGCGAGTTCGACCAGGCCGGGCCTCGGCCTTCGGCGTTTTTCGTCCACGGCGTAGTCGGCAGGTTGCCGCCGTATATCGACGAGCAACCGGTGGCGTTCGCCATAATCAGCCGGTCGCCGAACAACTGCGACAGCAGCTTGACGTAAGGCGTCTCGCCGCAGCCGGCACAGGCGCCGGAGAACTCAAACAGCGGCTCCAAAAACTGCGCCCCGCGCACCGAGGAGAAATCCACCCGCGAGCGATCATTGACCGGGATGGTCTCGAAGAAGCCGATGTTGGCCTTTTCTTGTTCCAAGATCGGCGCTTTCGGTTTCATGTTGATGGCTTTGACGCCGCTTTGTTGCAGGCTCTTCGCCGGGCAGACTTCGACGCAGAGTGTGCAGCCGGTGCAGTCTTCCACATAAAACTGCAAGGTGTAGCGCGTCTCCGGGAAGCCACGGGCGTTGATCGGCGCGGACTTGAACGCGGCCGGGGCTTTGTCCAAGCGCGACTCAGGATAAAACTTCGAGCGGATCACGCCATGCGGGCAGACGAAACTGCAATTGCCGCATTGGATGCAGATATCCGGCTCCCACACCGGCACAAACGCCGAGATGTTGCGCTTTTCCCATTGCGTAGTGCCGGTCGGGTAGGTGCCATCGACCGGCAGCGCCGAGACGGGCAGTTCGTCGCCCTTCCCCGCCATCATCATCGCCGTGACGCGCTGCACAAAGTCCGGGGCGGCCGAGGGCACGACTTGCGGCACTTCAATCGCGCTATCGGCGGCCGCCGGGATGGCAACCTTAAACAGCGCGGCCAGCGTCTGATCGACCGCGACATAGTTTTTCTTCACCACCTCCTCGCCTTTCTTGCCGTAGGTCTTTTTGATCGACTCCTTGATCTTGGCGATGGCCTCGTCGCGGGGCAACACGCCGGAAATGGCGAAGAAGCAGGTCTGCATGATGGTGTTGGTGCGGTTGCCCATGCCAGTTTCGCGCGCCACTTTCGAGGCGTCGATGACATAGAACTGCACGTCCAAGTCGATGATGCGCTGTTGCAGGCTGCGCGGCAGATGCGCCCACACCTCCTCAGGCCCATACGGGCTGTTCAGCAAAAACGTCGTGCCCCGGCGGGCGTGTTCCAACACGTCGATCTTTTCGGCGAACACGAACTGGTGGCAGCCGATGAAGCCGGCCGCGTGGATCAGATACGGCGAGTTGATCGGCTTCGGCCCAAAGCGCACATGCGACACCGTCCGCGAGCCGGACTTTTTCGAGTCGTAGACGAAATAGCCTTGCGCATACAAGGGCGTGGATTCGCCGATGATTTTGATGCTGTTTTTGTTGGCGCCGACAGTGCCGTCGGCGCCTAGGCCGATGAACAGGGCGCGGACAACCTCATCCGGCTCGATGTCAAAGTTCGGGTCGTAGTCCAGACTGCTGTGCGACACGTCGTCGTTGATGCCGACGGTGAAATGGTTTTTCGGGGTCGGCTTGGCCAACTCGTCCAGCACCGCTTTCGCCATCGCCGGGGTGAACTCTTTCGACGACAAGCCATAACGGCCGCCGATGATGCGTGGCAGCGTGGTCAGCGTGCCGGCGCCGTAAGCCTCGGCCAACACCGTCACCACATCACCATATAAAGGTTCGCCGGACGCGCCCGGCGATTTGACGCGATCCAACACCGCTATCGCCTGCACGCTGGCCGGCAGCGCTTGCAGGAAATGCTCGGCGGAAAACGGCAGCACTAGGCGCACATTGACCACGCCGACTTTCTCGCCTTTTGCACGCAAATGCTCGACCGTCTCGATCAAGGTCTGCGCCCCGGAACCAATGATGACCGCGACGCGCTCGGCCTGCGGGTCGCCGTAATAGTCAAACAAGCGGTAAGCCCGGCCGGACAGCGCGGCGAAGGCGTCCATTTTCGCCTGCACGATAGTAGGCAGCTTCACATAAAACGGGTTGACGGTTTCGCGGGCCTGGAAATACATGTCCGGGTTCTGCGCCGTGCCGCGCATCATCGGATGATCGGGGTTCAGGCCGCGGCCGCGGTGTTCGCGCACTTTCTGCGCGTCGATCATGGCGCGGATCTGCTCGTCGGGGATCAAGGCCAGCTTGTTGACCTCGTGGGAGGTGCGGAAGCCGTCGAAGAAATGGATGAACGGCATCCGCGAGTCCAGCGCCGCCGCCTGCGCCAGCAAGGCCATGTCATGGGCTTCCTGCACCGTGCTGGAAGCGAGCTGCGCAAAGCCGGTCTGCCGCACCGCCGCCACGTCGGAATGGTCGCCGAAGATCGACAAGCCCTGTGCCGCCAGCGAACGCGCCGCGACATGAATCACCGCCGAGGTCAACTCGCCGGCGATTTTGTACAGGTTGGGGATCATCAGCAACAGCCCTTGCGAGGCGGTGAACGTCGTTGTCAACGCGCCGGTCTGCAACGCGCCATGCACCGTGCCGGCGGCGCCGCCTTCGCTTTGCATTTCGACGACTAAGGGGATGTTGCCCCAGATGTTGGTTTTGCCTTCCGCCGCCCACTGGTCGGCCAGTTCGGCCATGGTCGAGGACGGCGTGATCGGATAAATGGCGCAGACTTCATTGACGCGGTAGGCGATGTACGCCACCGCCTCGTTGCCTTCCAGCGTCGTGATCTGTGGTTCTTGCATGGCGTTAGGCTCCGGCTTCTTGGGTCATTTCGATGGCGTGGCAAGGGCATTGCTC
>JBJSYU010000164.1:0-5039 GCA_046089945.1 Candidatus Methylumidiphilus sp. | reverse complement strand
CTAAGCGCTTGAGGCGGGGCGGGATGATGAACAGATTCAAGCACGGAAGGCGCCACGATCTTTAGCGCGTCGGCCGCCGTGCCTCGCGGAACCAAGCGCGGTATTGCTGCATTTTCGCATGCTGGGCCTCCGGGGCATGGCGGCGGCAGGTGGCGTATTCCGCCGAGCCGGGCTGGGCACCCCAGCGGGCTTCGGCGCAGTCGTTCGGATTATAAGCCATTTCAAACGCAGCCTTGCGCGCCAGCACCTCGGTCAATGGCAATTCCCACGGGCTGCCGTCGGAGCGAATGTAGCGCACGCTGCGCGTCTGGATGCGCTGGGCGTGGTATTGCTCGATGTCCTGTTTGGCCTGCTGCGGCGAAACACCGCCCATCACAAACAACTCAGGATGGCGGACGATCTTCTCCGGCAGGCCATTTAACACATTGATGGCAATCACCAGCCGCATATCGCGTGAGGGCGTGGAAAAGTCTTCCCACGGGCCGATGGTCTCGAAAATCGCCGCGCCGCTGGGCATCGGAATCACGCCGGCCGCGCCTTTGCGGAAATACGCCTCGCCGTTTTCCACCGAAGTCACACGGGTTTCGACCTGCTCGACCAGCGCGTCCAAGGTGGCCTCATAGGCTTGCCGGGGCTTCAAGCCCTGCGGGTTGATGAGCTTGTCCAGCCGGGCGTAAAACGCCTCCGGGGCGATCTGGTCTTGCTCCAGCGAAAACGGCGCGAAGCTGGGGTTGTCCACCAGTTCGTCGTTGCTCAACAGCCGCCAGCCGCCGCCGTTCGTCCGCGCCAGCGGGCGGAACGCCTTGAAGCCCGGCCCGGCGCTTTCGACATTGGCGAACAGGAACGTGCCTTCCCAAACGCGCTTGCGCGTCACCGAATTGTCCGGCTGCGCATCGACCGCCAGCAGCATGCCGGGCTGGCCGTTGCGCTGCGGCACCCATTGCGCCAGCACCAGCACATGGCCGTAAGGGTCGGCGTACACCGTCCCCGGCCACAGCGTCTCGCGCAGCAGCGCGGTCGGGTACAAATCGGTCGCCTCGTCGTCCAGCCCGGTGCGGGCGGAGCCGGAATGCACCGCGTTCGCCAACTGCCCGGCGACATTGCGGAAGCTCGATTGCGGGCTGAGGCGGGCAAAGTCGTTCTTCACCGTCACCGGCCCGCAGCGCGGCGGGGCGCTGGCCGAACCCCGGCTGCAACTGCGGAAGCTGATCGGCAGGCCGACTTTCCAGGCGAAATAGGCCCGCAAGGTGTACGGCAAGTCGGCGCAGTCGGGCGTCGAAGGCAGCGCCTTGTCTTCGTTCAGGCCCAGGTGGTTGTGCAGGAAATTGCGCTTAGGGTCGCGCAGCACCGGCTCCAGCGACGGGAAGCTGAGGTTTTCCTGCGGCGGCGCGTCGAACAATTGCTCGACCCAGGCCGAATAAAAAGCCTCCGTCGCCAGCCCCCAGGCCGATGCCCGCCCGCGCCCGCCGTCGCCGCCCACTTCGACGACTTGGCAAGCGGCCAGCCGCCCGTCGCGCCGCGCCTCGACGCGGTACACGCCCTCGTCCAAGCCGTCCAGCACCGCGGACAAGCTCCACGGCGGGCCGCCACGCGCCACCGCCGACGCGGCAAAATGCCGCCCCTGCGCATCGCTGATCGTCAGATCGGACAGCGCCGCGTCGGTCGCCACCGCCAGCAGCTTCAGCGCCGCGCCGGGCTTGGGGTTCAGCGGCGACACCCAAAGGTGCGTCTCGCCGTCTTCCGTGCAATTGGACTCGTCCGCGAGCGCAGGCGACAAGCTGGCCCAGGCCAGCGCGGCGGACAACAGGCAACGGCCTAGCAGTTCGGCCAAGTTGGGTAATGTCATGGGAATATTTTCCGGTGGGTGGAAATAGCGCGTGGATGCGGCTTAAGGCCAGCCCCGAAAGATTGCACTGGATCAAGCGCCACGGCAAGCCCCGCCGCAGAAAACCCGCCATTCCCATTTTGGAGTGCGGCGACTTGTCGCCGCGTCATCAGGCGTATACTTTCCGTTCACCGACCACTGACCACTGCCACCCCATGCCGCCATTGCCCCCCATCGTGCTAAGCCTGTCCGGCCATGACCCCACCGGCGGCGCCGGCGTCCAAGCCGACATCGAAACCTTAAGCCGCCTAGGCTGCCACCCCTGCACCGTCATCACCGCGCTGACCGCGCAGGATACCCGCAATGTCCGCGCAGTCTGGCCGCAACGCCCGGAAGACTTTCTCGCCCAAGCCCGATTGCTGGCCGCCGACTTGCCGGTCAAAGTGGTAAAAATCGGCCTGCTCGGCTCGGCGCCGCTTGCCGAAGCGGTCGCGGCCTTGCTGAAAGAAGAATGGGCGGGCATGCCAGTGGTGCTAGACCCGGTGCTGGCGGCCGGCGGCGGACATCCCTTGGCGCGGGCGGATTTGCTGGCGGCAATCCGCGAGGCGCTGCTGCCATTGACAACAGTGCTGACGCCGAACATCCCCGAAGCCCGGCAACTGGCCGGACGCGGCGAGTCGCCTGAGGCGTGGGCGGAAGAATTGCTACGGCTGGGCTGCGACCATGTGTTAATTACCGGCGCCCACGCCGAGGAAACCGATGTGGTCAACCGGCTGTACGGCCCGCACGGCCCGCTGGCTTGGCATTGGCCGCGCCTGCCCCGCGAATACCACGGCTCCGGCTGCACCTTGGCGGCGGCATTGGCGGCCGGTTTGGCGCAGGGTTTAAACTTGGCCGACGCCTGTAGTCAAGCCCAGCAATTCACTTGGGACGCCTTGGCGGCGGCCGTCGCTTTGGGCCGTGGGCAATGGTTGCCGCGACGTTGAATACGCTCTGCATAGAGGATTACATACTCGAACCACTATGAAACACCGCATAGACCCAAAAATAGATTGCGTCTTCAAAGCCCTGCTGGGTTCGGTGGAAAACCGCAACCTGCTGGTGCATTTCCTCAACGCGGTGTTGGCCGCTGATTTGGCCGCGCCGATTACTTTCGTGGAGATACTCAACCCGTACAACGACCGCGAGTTTATCGACGACAAGCTCAGCGTGGTCGATGTCAAAGCCAGCGACAGCGCCGGGCGGATTTACCAGGTCGAAGTCCAATTGCTGGCCTACCGGCATTTGCGGCAGCGGATTATCTATAATTGGTGCGACCTGTACAGCGGACAATTGCAAAGCGGCGAAAGCCACAGCCGGCTCAAGCCGGTTTACAGCATTTGGCTGCTGGCGGAAAATCTGCTGCCGGAACTGCCGGGTTATGCCCACGCCTACACCTTGCGCGACCGGCTCGGCCGGGTATTGGGCGAAGCCGGCGGCATCTGGCTGTTGGAACTGCAAAAGTTTGCGGCCGATTTGATTGAAACCGACGAGCAGCGCTGGCTGAAGTTTTTCAAAGACGGCGAAAAACTCGACGACGCCGCTCTGCCGGATTGGATGAACACCCCCGAAATGAGGCAAGCCATGAGCACTTTGAGACAGTTTTCCGAAAAAGAACGCGATTACCACGCCTACCAGGCCCGGCAGAATTTTTTGCGCGAGCAGGCGTGCCTGCAAATGGAGCGGGAGGAAGCCTTGCAGGAATTGGAGCAGGCTAGGCGGGAAAAGGATCAGATGAAACTGGAGCAAAATCAGATGAAAATGGAGCAGGAGCAAATGAAACAGGAACTAGAGCAGATGAAATTGGAGCAGGCGAAACTGGAACAAGTGAAACTGGAGCAGGAGCGGATGCAGCAGGACTTGGCGCGTGAGCGGGAAAAAGCACTTGCCGCCGCCGAGCGCGAAGAACAGGCGCAGGCGGAAATCATTCGGCTAAAAGCCTTGCTGGGGCAGGTGGATACGGCGCCATAACCACCCGTCGTTGCCAAGGCTCTCCTGAATGCAGCCGAAGGGCTGATGTTACGCAGGATCGACTGTGCAGTGGTAGCGCCGGCATCCTTGCCGACGGCAAGGCCGCGACAAGAAAGCGTCGCCCGCCGTGCATGGGCGGTTAAATTGTCCTGATTAACAAGATGGCTCAGCCAATGCTGAAAAAATCTCCGTCATTCCGGCCGGGAGCCGGAATCTAGCGTCCGGGGATGGCAAACTAGCCGGTTTCCACACAACAACATTCAGCGAAAGCCGTCCCTTCCGGTTGGCTGAAGCATCTTGTTAATCACGGGCTTAAGTTTTGAGCTGCTGATGCTGCCGCAATACCGGGATACGATATGGCGGCAGACTTTGCGTATGCTTAACCACCTAAATCCCCAATTCCCCCCATATCCGATCAATCTTATCCTTAACCGCCGCCGCCATCGCAATCGGCGCGCCCCATTCCCGCGTGGTTTCCCCCGGCCATTTATTGGTCGCATCCATACCCATTTTCGAGCCTAAGCCCGACACCGGCGAGGCGAAGTCCAAATAGTCAATCGGCGTGTTGTCGATCAAGGTGACATCGCGGGACGGGTCCATGCGCGTGGTGATGGCCCAGATCACATCATTCCAATCGCGCACATTGATATCGTCGTCGCAGACAATCACGAATTTGGTGTACATGAATTGGCGCAGGAACGACCACACGCCAAACATCACGCGCTTGGCGTGGCCGGGATATTGCTTCTTCATGCTGACCACCGCCATGCGGTAAGAGCAGCCCTCCGGCGGCAGGTAAAAATCAGTGATTTCGGGGAATTGCTTTTGCAGAATCGGCACAAAAACTTCATTGAGCGCCACGCCCAAAATCGCCGGTTCGTCCGGCGGGCGGCCGGTATAGGTGCTATGGTATATCGGCTGTTCGCGCTGGGTGATGCATTCTATCGTGAATACCGGAAATTGCTCGACCTCATTGTAATAGCCGGTGTGGTCACCAAACGGGCCTTCCGGCGCGGTTTCTCCGGGATATAAAAACCCCTCCAATACGATCTCCGCACTCGCCGGGGCTTGCAGATTGCTTAAGCGGCATTTCACCACTTCGGTCTTATCGCCACGCAACAGCCCGGCAAAGCCATACTCCGACAAACTGTCCGGCACCGGCGTCACCGCGCCCAGAATCGTCGCCGGGTCGGCGCCCAAGGCC
>JBJSYU010000163.1:0-2891 GCA_046089945.1 Candidatus Methylumidiphilus sp. | reverse complement strand
GGTTCGGCCTTGCGGCATTCCAGGGCAATATGTGCATAGCCGCAACTGACCTGCCCGCCGTCGCCACAGCGCTGGCAGTCAAGCCTGCCAAATTGTTTGACCGACGCGGCGCGCCAACCGTAGCCGTTGCTGCGGCAATAGGTTTGCGCGGATTGGCGCGCCAGCGTTTCCGCCTCCACTTCCGCCTGCTCCCGACGCAGGCAGGAAGATTGCCGGGCTTGCGGCAACTCGGCACTGATTGCCGCGCTTGATGGAGCGGCTTGCGGCGCCGTAGACACGAACAAGGCGCTTGCCGCCAACAGCGGCAAAGCTTTCATCAAGAATTGCATAACACCTCCAAGGGCGGCATGAATCTCGCCGCCACAGCATCGCTAAAGTTTTTGGAATGGCGTGTCAGGGTACTCATCTTACCCCTTGCCGGGAAACATGCCCACTGAGCCGGGTTTAATCCGCTTGCAGGCCACGACAATATCTTCCAAATGGCATTGATATCCGCTGCTGCCATTATTGCCACCGCATTCCTCACAAACCAGCTTGCCGACATTCTTTTCCTCTTGCAAGTTCCAGCCATAGCCCTGCGTCTCGCAGAACACTTTTTCTTTCTTGTTGAGCAAGTAACTGTCTTGGGCATGGGCGACAGCTTCCGGCTTTGCCAAGCATTTGGATGATGGCAAGGTATTCGCCATCAAATCCCGATAGACATATTCCTCGGCCAAAGCGTTGCCTGAGCCAAATGCCATAGCGGCCAAAAATGCCGCCACTGCCAGTGTATAGTGGCTTGGTTTCATGTGCGTCACCTTTGCATCAATAATCTTTGATTACGCGGATATGCATTTGGCGCGCATCTTCCGCCAACTGCTGCTTGATCGGCTCAAACTTCTCGTTCTCGCTGAGCTTGACCATCGCGATGACGCCAACCAGCGCAATCGTGAAGCCGGCCACATACACCCAAAAATAATCTTTGGTGGTTTCGGTTTGTGCGTTCATAAACGTTGACTCCACTGGGTTAAATTGCTGGCTTTGGCGGCTGGATCGCCGCACGTTGCAAAGTGGTCGATTTGGCGACGGCACCGTTGTTTCTGCCGTAGCCTGAATCACCGCAGGCCCAGATCGAAAGGCGGCGAGTCCGCATCGCCACGCGGGGATGTCCGCAGCAGGCCAATAATCGGGGGGCTGGTGCGGACTTGAATCGATGTCGATGGATGAAATCAGCAAAATGGGTCATGGATGGCGCTCCTCTGGTGGTTGCTGTAATGTTCGCACTATTATTGTGCGTTTATTGCGATCAGGAGCCATTACGATACTTAGTTTCGTATCAATAGTAAATAGCTTGTAGCGGATTTTCCGATGCCCCCGCTGCGGATTTAGCCTAACTTATTGTAAAAAATGCAAATTTATTGAAGTGCACCGCTATTTTTTGGTGTTGCCCTCAAACCGTACAGTTTTTATCGGCATCTTTGCCGCCTACATCCGCCAAACCCGCAGACGCTGCACGCGCATGTCCGGCAGTTTGGCAGGCCATTTATGATTTGTTTTGGTGCAAAAAAGGGTGCGGCAAGGTGCTGGCCCCTGCGCCTACGCCATTGCGCGGTGCAGCCCGCCGAATGGATCGGGTGTAAAGCTACGCGCAAGGGCGGGCAGGCCACCGCCGAACCGCTTGCCGACCGCAATCTGGCTGTGGAAAAACCGGCGGCTAAGCCTGTGGACAGAACGCCACAGCTCGGGGGATAAAACGACACACACAGTTATCCACAGGCTAGGCGCTGCCGTCCAGCCGGTTTCCCACAGCTTTGAAATTCCTCAACATCTTGTTTATAAATATATTTATAGCTTTCATTAGGATCTGGGCAAAGCTAATAACAAAAGAAATGGATCTTTATCTCCACTCTTTTTCAACAATCCGCTTAGTCGCCTAGACCAAAAGTCCTGCCTGTTGCCGCTGAACAAGGACAGGAAAACCGTGTCATAAGCGGGCGGAACCGAAGACACTGCCACAGCGTCTAATTCTGCTTTTTTTGACCATCCTATTTGGAGCAAACTTATGAGTACGATTCTGCAAGAAGTTCTCGACGCCAACGCTGGCTATGTCGCCGATTTCGGCGTCAAAGGCGAACTGGCGCTGCCGCCGGCGCGCGGCTTTGCGATCCTGACCTGCATGGATGCCCGCCTCGACCCGGCCAAATACGCCGGCCTGTCGGAAGGCGACGCCCATGTGATCCGCAACGCCGGCGGACGCGCCAGCGACGACGCCATCCGCTCGCTGGTGATTTCCTACAAGCTGCTCGGCACCAAGGAATGGTTTGTGATCCACCACACCAACTGCGGCATGGAGCTGTTCACCAACGAGATCATGGGCGATTTGCTGGCCAGCAGTCTGAAGACCGCCTCCATCGATGAAAATGGCTGGCATGACTGCGGCCATGGCCCCGGCTGCACCGACGGCAAATTCATCAACTGGCTGACTATAAAAACCCAAGAAGAAAGTGTCGCCGAAGATGTCAAGCGCATCCGCAACCATCCGTTGGTGCCGAAGGAAATACCCATCTACGGCTATGTCTACGATGTGAAAACCGGCCGCTTGATTGAAGTCCCGGAAGCGACGGCGGCAGGCAAGGCCGCCTAAAACGGTTGCCAACAGGGGTTTGCCTCCGTTAGAAAATGGGGGGCAACCCTTTATTGTATTGCCATCACGATAATGACAATCCGCACATACGGCTTCACTTTTGAGGTTATGCTTTATGAAAAAACTACTCCTAGTCTCCGCCTTGTTTGCTGCCGTCGCACTGCCAACGGTGCAAGCCGACGAAGTTTCAGCCATGCCAGCCCGGCAAACCCTGCTCAAACAAGACATCACCCTGCCGTCCACTCAGGCGAGTACTAAAGTCATCCGC
>JBJSYU010000162.1:0-7229 GCA_046089945.1 Candidatus Methylumidiphilus sp. | reverse complement strand
CGGCAGGATGCCGGCGCTACGTCCTGGCCGGCAGGATGCCGGCGCTACGTCCTGGCCGGCAGGATGCCGACGCCACGTCCTGGCCGGCAGGATGCCGGCGCTACGTCCTGGCCGGGCAAAGGGCTATGCCGCCGCGCCTTCTTGCCGAAGCTTGACCAGCAGCGGCACGAACCGGCCTTCCACGTCCAGCCCAAGCCCCATCACGCCAGGCTCGTCGCAGGGGACGCGCCGGCACAGCGGCCGGAAGCCGCGCCGGGTGGCCAGCTCGACCGCGTAGTCCAACGGCTGGTTGGCCGTGTCGAAGCAGAACTCAATCACGGCGGCGGGGACATCCTCGTCGGGAAACCCCACCGGCAGGCCGAATTCCTGAATGATCGTGTTTTCCATCGTGGTTTTGCCTTAATCTGAAAAGTGGCGGGCCGCGCCAAGGAAGGGGGCTTTAAGCGACGGTTTCCGCCGCCGCCAACAAGCGCGCATGCAGCCGCCGGAACTCGATGATGGCGCGGTCGGCGGCAATCGGCTTGTCCTGCGCCTCTGCGCTGTCCAAGGGCGTCTGCGTCAGCACGACCCGCCGATCCTGGCCGAGAATATAACGGTTGGCCAGCCCGACCAGCGCCTCAAACAGTTTGGCGGCGACGGGGTTGCGGAGGCGGTGGTAGGCGCGTAGATAATACCGCGTCTGCCGTTCATTGACCGGCACAAAGGCAATAAAGTTTTGCAAGCTAGGGCCAATGTCCAGCAGCCAGACGCCGGGAAACAAAAAGCTTAAAGCCGGCGCCTTGCCCGCCGCCGCCTGCGCCAACTCCGCCGCGCCGCGCGGGCTTTGGCCGTCGTCGCGGGCATTGCTGACCCAAACCCGGATGCCGCGCAAATCGGCCTCGACATGCGGGCCATCGACAAAGCTGCGCCCGCCCGCGCCTATCGTCGTCCGATGCACGAAGGCCAGATGCGCGACATCCAGCTGGTTTTCGATGGCGCGGGAATAATGCACCGGCCACTCCACCACCACCGTGCCGTAGCGCCAGCCCTCCGCCAATTGCGGAAAGAACGGCGGGGCGGGATAGTCCGCGCGCGCCGCGCCCCACCACAGCCACACCAGCCCATGCGCCTCGCGCAGGGTAAAACTCTGTGCCGCCATGCCCTTAGGGATCGTGCCGCCCCGCCCCAGCGCCGGGATATGCAGGCAGCGGCCCGCGCCGTCGAACTCAAAGCCATGGAACGGGCAAGCCAGCCTGTCCCCGCAAACCGTCCCGCAGCTCAAGGCCGCGCCCAGATGCGGGCAACGATCCAACAGCGCGGCCGGCCGGCCGTCGCCCGTCCGCCAAAACACCAGCCGCCGCCCCAGCCGCTCGCAGCCCAGCGGCCTGCGCCCCAGCTCGCGGCTTTCGAGGACGGGATACCAATGATTTTCGGGGACGCGCATGACCAATGAACCGTCGTTGACCGGCCCGCCGGGATTGGCGGGCAGTATGCCCAATGCTACGGAAAATGCCCCGCCAATGCCAGCCGTTGCAACGGAAACCGTATGCGTCAACATCCTTAACGCACAGCCTGCGGCCATTAAGCGAACGGCTTTTCGGTGCGCGACGAGCCTGTCGATGCCTGTCCTAGGCGCATCGGCCGCTGGCTTATCGAGCGGTCGAACAGCCAGTCCTTGCCCGCCGGGGCCAGCCGGTGGCGGTCGAGTTCGGCGTTTTAGCTCAGCGAATTTCGACCACTTTCTGCCCGGATTCGAGCGCGGCCACCAACTGCGGCAAAACGGCCTGGAAACTCGCCAAAAGCTCGGCTTTGCGGCGATTCGGCAAACGCGCCCAAACCAAAGCCGGCCCGGCGGTATCCCTCTTGGCAAGGTGAAGAAAATCTTCATCTTTGCTCACCACGGTGAAGCCATGGGTTTTGGCGTAGCGCCATATTTCCCGGTCGCTGGCGGTATCCAAGCCCACATCACGCACATGACATGCTGGGATGCCGGATGCTTCGATCATCCGCGCCAAGGCCGTAGGCAGTTGGTTGTCAACCAGCAGCTTCACGCGGCTTGCAGCACTGTGTGGTCGGTTTGTCGGGCGGCATATTGCAAAGCGGCGAGTATGTCTTCCCGCTCGATGGCGTAATCTTCGATGATCTCCTCAAACGCCGCGCCCGCCGCCAACAATTCAAGCACATCCACAACCCTTAAGCGGGTGCCACGGATGCAAGGCCGTCCGCCGCATTGTTCGGGGTTGATGGTGATGCGGTCGAGCAAGTTTGGGATGTTTTCAGGCATTGTGTTGGCTCCTTTAAGGTCATGGTTAAGGCGAGTTTACCGGATATCCGTCGTCCGGCCCACCCGCCAGCAAAGCCCGGTTGAACAGCCAGTCGTCGCCCGCTGGGGCCAAAGGGGGTGATGGGCTTGACTTAACGGCATTGGTCAATACTACGAAAACTCGAAAATGGGAGGAGATTACAACATATCCGATTGCTCGTCGTCGTCTTCCTCATACGCTTTATCTTGCCCTTGTTGTCGAGCAGTTTTTATGCCAATCAAACCCGGTTCGCGGGCGAGTTGGGCGCGGAGATTCGCCATATTAGGCAACCTTAAGACTTCGGACAGGGCATCGTCGATGGCCCGCCGCACCGGATCAGCATCCAGTTTTGCCAAGGCATCCAAGGTTTGCTTGCATAGGGTATCGTAAGCCGCTGCCAAGGCTTGAATTTGATACTCGGCCAATGACCTCACGTTGAGAATCGGCATAGTTTGCCAAGCAGGCTGTTTCATTTGCATCCAAGCCCCTTGTGTGGCGACTCGTCGGCCAAATACCAATAGTAGTGAAGGTGTGCTGTTGAGCCACAATAGCAAGGCTTTTTCTTGCTCTGCGGTCAAATTGGTTTTCAATGCCCACCAAGTATTTCCAAGAACATGGCAGTCAAAACCGATTGCCAATAAACGGTGTGTGTTTGAACGAAGGCGCTCCACTAATAATATTCGCCCAGACCTTTCCCATAAATGAGCGCCATAATCTGGCCCACGCGGAGATTCTTCCCAGGCTATCAAATTGGAATTTGGTGATTGACTTATTGAATTAACGGCGGTGGAATCATGATTCCAAAATCCCGGATAAGGCGACCAATCATCTTGACTGGTTTTGAATCCTTCATGGATGCGCTTTCGATCCGGCCCAATATCGCCAATTGCCTGAAGTGGGCAAACCGGAATGCTTTCGGTTTTATGGCCGGACACATATAAATCCCCCGAATTCAAACGACAAAACGCCCGCAATAATTCCGTTTGACTAAACATCATGCCCGTCCAGTTACCAGCCCCAACCGCTGCTGGCATGGAAACTATTTCACCGATTTTGCCCTTCAACCCTTTGACGGACACAAATCCTGAGCCTTCCAATTTAGCGGGTTTGCTGCTGCGTATGCGTTCGGCCATATCCAACGCTTCATGTATTGAACTCGGATTGTTCCAAAGATTCATATACACCGTGGATTCTGGCTTTTCCCCCGCCTTGAGTTTCCTGGCGATGAACAGTATTTCAGAAAGTTCGGTGTTTTCGGAGAAATTCGGCCTGTTGGCATCATGGCTGACGATCACCGTTTCCAAATGGTATTTATCGGCAATCAGTTTGCGAGTTTCCGCCCACGCCTCGCCCGAAGCCAAGGCGATGGGCAGCACAAAAGCCAGCCGCCCGCCGACTTTCAAGTGCATGTCAGCCACGGCGACAAACACGCTGCCAAGGCCCGCCGTCGCACTGGAGGGATAGCCGCGCTTCGCCGCCGCTTTGACGCGCCGTTTGAGTTCCTTCTGCAAGTCGCCGCGTTCGTCGGGCAAAGAGCCGAACAGCAAATTGCCGCCCACGCTGCGGACAAACGGCGGATTCATCACGCACAAATCCAATTCAGGGACTTGCGCCACTTCATTATAAGAACGGCCCGCGCCGGTTTTCACCGCTTCGGTTTGGGAGTGGTCTAAGGCGATTTGCACCGCCACCCGCCTGCCGTCCATGAAATCCAGACTGCCAAGCTTTGGGGTATTGCCATCTAATCCCATCGGCATGATGTAAAGATTCATCCGCACAAAAGACACTTCCGGCGCAAGCAAGGCCAATGTCGATGCCGTCAAATGCATGGCGGAAGGCAACACATCATAGCCATGCAGTACATTTTCCATCAGCGTCCGATGCAGGGTATTCAAATCAGTCGGATTGATGGAACGCCCGGTTTTGGCCCGGCTGCTGATATAAGCATCCGTCACCGCTTGTGCCGATGCCATCAATAATGTCCCGGTTCCGCTGGCCAAGTCAGCGATTTTGAATTCAGCCAATTCCGCCGGACTGCCAAAATCTATCGGCCAAGATTTTGACAGGGCGAGTTTGAGCAACAAGGTGGCACTGGAAACCGCCGTGTAATAAGTACCCAAAAACTTGGCATAATGCAGCAGCCAATGATATATCCGTCCCATCAAGTCATGCCTGAGTGCCGCTTGGTTTAAGCAAATGGACATGGCCTCACTGAGTAAAGCGCGAAAAGCGGCAATGGTGTTTTGCGATAAAGGCAGTTCAGACAATACCCGCTCGCCGAGTTGAAAGATGGGGACATAGTTGATATTCGTCCAGATCCAATGCCAATGGTTTTTGGCAGAATTGGCTGGATCTTTTTCCTTGTCGAGCTTTGCCAGTGGACGGATGCGCTCATCGACGTGGGAGAGTTGTTCTTGGAATATCATGGCATTGGCAATCACCAAAGCGGCAACTTTCGCCGAAGTGATGCGGCGTCCCAATCCCTGTTGCGGCGTTTCGGACTTGGGAATTTGAAAGCCCAGCAAGTTCGACAAGCGGTCGCAAGGCCCGGCTTGCCCGCTCCACAATTCCGCGACGCCCTCCAAGCGAGCCGACAGAGCCTTGGCGGTGGCTTCGACAACATTGTCTTTGGCTAGGGAATCTTGTATCCGCCGCAGCGCCCCCATCAGATCGGCTGGAATCCCTTCAAACCATTCGCCAGATTCGCCAAATTCGGACACCACTTGGAATTTTAGCGGGGAGTTTTCCAATTCCTGTTCAAGTTCTGTGGTCGGGCAAGTCCGCAAAGCTTTGGGGTAAACAACGGCAACCGCGATATGGGCAATGCCATTGATGACCCGATGTCGGGCATCGTTCAATACCACTTGGTCGGCATTGGCGTGATCTGAAAACTTGCCTTCAATCGCAATGCGCAGGCCGTAAAGCGTAAACAAAACATCCGGCCGGTGCTGGCCCTTTGACAGAATAGTTTCAGCCTCCGCTTTGACACCCATGGTTGAAATCAGCAAGGCAAGCTGGGTGTTGATGGTTTCTTCTCGGTGTTTAAATGCCATTTCTATTTTCGCTCTTTGAGCTTGCCGTTATTTTGGGGGGTTGTTCTGGTTCTTCAAAACCTAAATCTTGGAAGCTCTGCTTCCCGGTGCAGCCCGAACCCTGGCAAGCGGAGCTTGCCAAACTGCATTCCCAAGCGGAGCTTGGGAACGAGAAAACGAGAAAACGTCGATTATTTCGCGCCTAACAGCCTGAGGAATGTGGATAGCCCCGTGCAAATCGCGCAATAGCGCGGGCCGCATTAACTAGGCACCAGCACAACCGTGTCCGCCAAATACTGGGCGAACATCCCGTCATAGGTGACCATGCGCAGGTCTTCGCATTGGGCTTGGGCAATCAGCAGGCGGTCAAAGGGGTCTTTGTGGTGGTGCGCCAAGCCGAGTATCGCTTGGGCGTGGTTGGGCGTGATCTGGAGCCAAGCGAAGCCTTGGGCTTTGATGTCTTCGGTGATATTCAGCGAAGGCAGTGGCATTTTCCCCAGGCCGTGCTTAATCGCCATTTCCCATACCGAAACCGCACTGACCCACGCGCCATTTTGCTCGATTAGCTCAATGGTTTGCGCATGGGTCAGCGTCCCCATCATCCAGTCATAGATAATGCAGGTGTCAAGCAGCAGGCGCATCGTCTTCGCAGGAGAATAGATCCCCGACTTCCTTATTGGTTTCTGCTGAATCCCAAGCGGATGAATAAGGCGCCAAACCTTTCCAGGCACCGGGTGGTTTTATCTGCGGCGCATGATAAGCGATGATTTTGGCGACTGCGATGCCGTTGCGGGCAATCAATACTTCATCGCCTTGCTCGGCGGCGGCGATCAAGCTGGACAAGCGGCTTTTGGCTTCTAACATATTGACTTGCATGTGGCCTCCTGAATAGGGTTGGCTAATCTTAGCCAATTCCCTGTTTTAATGCAAAGCAAAGTGTGGATGGGGCTAGCGCGGCGTAACCCGGCCAATCCGTGCGGCGAATGTCGGCTTATGGCGCAAACAGGTGCGCCTAAACCGGCCTACTTTGCAAAAAACACCCAGTGCCCGAACATTTGCAATCCGTGGGGTTTATGATGCGCAGCCGGCGGGCTTGCGAAATCCCCGCCTTGCCCTATCCTTCCTATGGGCGCGTCCCGCGCCGCAGCCACTGACCTTTAAGGAGCCTGAAGCCATGTCCACACCCGTAAAGCCTAATTCGACGACTCTTTCCGCAACGCCGGCTGAATCCGGCGTCCGCACCGGCCTGAGCGTGGCCGAGTTGAAGCAGTCTTTCCTCGACAATTTGATTTGCGGCCTGGGGCGGACGCCGCTGGTCGCCACGCTGAACGACAATTACACCGCGCTGGCGCTGTCTGTCCGCGACCGCGTGTTGCGGCACGGCGTCAGCACCCTGGAGACTTACCACGCCGAGGAGGCCCGCGTGGTCGCCTATCTGTCGGCGGAGTTTTTGCCGGGGCCGCATTTGGCGAACAATCTGCTGAGCCTGGGGATTGCCGAGCCTGCGCGGCAGGCGCTGGCTGAACTCAATATCAATTTGGACGATTTGCTGGAGCAGGAGGAGGAGCCGGGCT
This sequence comes from Candidatus Methylumidiphilus sp., assembly GCA_046089945.1. GTDB lineage: Bacteria > Pseudomonadota > Gammaproteobacteria > Methylococcales > Methylococcaceae > Methylumidiphilus. The sequence continues at coordinate 341 of JBJSYU010000162.1, read as the reverse complement.
TGGGCAACGGCGGCTTGGGGCGGCTGGCTTCGTGTTACCTGGATTCGCTGGCGGCGCTGGAAATCCCCGCCGTGGGCTACGGCATCCGCTATGAGTTCGGCATTTTCGACCAAGTCATCAAGGACGGCTGGCAGGTGGAAATCACCGACAAATGGCTGCGCTTCGGCAATCCCTGGGAGGTGCCGCGCGCTGAGCTGGCTTACGATGTCCGTTTTGGCGGACACACCGAGATGTCCGGCGAGGGTGTGCGCTGGGTGCCGGACACGGTGGTGAAGGGCGTGGCCTACGACACGCCGATCTTGGGCTACGGCGTGCGCACCTGCAATTGGCTGCGGCTGTGG
>JBJSYU010000161.1:0-3307 GCA_046089945.1 Candidatus Methylumidiphilus sp. | reverse complement strand
CGCGCAACCCCGGATAATGGCTTGAACCCCTCCGGGGTTGTTCTGCCGCTTTACGAGCCGACGTGTGTATAACGATGAGAGCGGCGCTTGGCAACGAGAAAACACCCGTTGAGTTGATATTGCAAGAAAACTCTGACGCTGCGCAGGGGCGGGTTTGCCGCGCCACTGCTGCGCAACATCAGTAAAACGATTCAAACCTCCGCCAACGCTGCCGCCAAATCGGCCAGCAAGTCGTCCGCCGTCTCGATGCCCACTGAAATCCGCACCAGCCCGTCGCCGATGCCGACGGCTTTCAGCACGTCCGCCGGCACCGAGGCATGCGTCATCAAGGCCGGATGTTCAATCAGGCTCTCCACGCCGCCCAAGCTTTCCGCCAGCGCGAACAATTCCAAGCCCTGCAAAAACCGGCGCGATTCCGCCAGCCCGCCGCGCAGTTCCACGGCGACCATGCCGCCGTAGCCGCGCATTTGCCGTTGTGCCAAGTCATGGCGGGGATGGCTGGCAAGGCCGGGGTAGCGGACGTTGCTGATTTTCGGATGCCGTTCCAAGAATTCGGCGACGGCCAGCGCGTTGGCGCTGTGGCGTTCCATGCGCAGTTCCAAGGTTTTCAGGCCGCGCAGTGCGAGGAAGCTGTCGAACGGGCCGGCGATGGCGCCTATGGCGTTTTGCAGGAAGCGCAGCCGCTCGGCCAGTTCTCCGCTGGCGGCGACGACGATGCCGCCGATGATGTCGGAATGGCCGTTGAGGTATTTCGTCGCCGAATGCACCACGAGGTCGAAGCCGTATTCCAGGGGCCGCTGCGCCCAGGGCGTGGCGAAGGTGTTGTCGGCGACGGCCAGCAGCCCGTGCTGTTTGGCGATGTCGGCGACCATTGCCAGATCCACCAGATTCAGCAGCGGGTTGCTCGGCGTCTCCAGCCAGATCATCCACGTTTCCGGGCGGATCAGCGCCTCGATGGACGCCGCTGTCTGCATGTCGCTGTAACTGCATGCCAGCCCCGCCGAGCGGCCGCGTTGCGTGAACAGCCGCCGTGTGCCGCCGTAAAGATCGTCCAAGGCGATGACATGGGCGGGGGCGTCGAGCAGCTCGAGGACAGTGGTCGAAGCCGCCAGCCCAGAGGCGAAGGCGAAGCCGGCCGCGCCGCCTTCCAGGCTGGCGACGCAGTCTTCGTAGGCGAAGCGGGTGGGGTTTTGGCTGCGCGCATATTCAAAGCCCTGGTGTTCGCCGGGGCCGGATTGCACATAGGTCGAGGTGGCGTAAATCGGCGTGACCACCGCGCCGGTCGCCGGGTCGGGCGGCTGGCCGGCGTGGATGGCGCGGGTGGCGAAGCCTTGCGTTGTGCGGGATTCGGCCATGGCTGCGCTTAGTCGGCCAGCCCGGCGAACAGCGCGGTGCTGAGGTAGCGCTCGCCGAAGGAGGGAATGATGGTGACAATCAGCTTGCCGGCGTTTTCCGGCCGATGCGCCAATTGCAAAGCCGCCCACAGCGCCGCACCGGAGGAAATGCCGACGAGCAGCCCTTCTTGCTGGGCGGCGAGGCGGGCGGTGGCAAAGGCGTCGTCGTTTTCCACGCGGATGACTTCGTCGTAGATGCTGGTGTTCAAAATGGCCGGCACAAAGCCCGCGCCGATGCCTTGGATCGGGTGTGGGCCTTTGGCGCCGCCGGACAGCACCGGCGAGGCGGCCGGTTCGACGGCGACGACTTTAAATCCCGGCTTGCGCGCTTTCAGCACTTCGCCGACGCCGGTGATGGTGCCGCCGGTGCCGACGCCGGACACCAAAATGTCGGCCTGGCCGTCGGTGTCGCGCCAGATTTCCTCGGCGGTGGTGTGGCGGTGGATGTCCGGGTTGGCCGGGTTTTTGAACTGCTGCGGGATGAAATAGCGCGGGTCGGACGCGGCTAGTTCCTCGGCGCGGCGGATCGCCCCGCCCATGCCTTCCGGGCCGGGGGTCAGGATCAGTTCCGCCCCGTAGGCGCGCAGCAGGATGCGGCGCTCTTTGCTCATGGTCTCCGGCATGGTCAGCACGAGCTTATAGCCGCGCGCCGCGCACACCATCGCCAGCGCGATGCCGGTGTTGCCGCTGGTGGGTTCGACGATGATGGTGTCCGGCTTGATTAAGCCGGCCTGTTCGGCGGCGTCGATCATCGCCGCGCCGATGCGGTCTTTGACGCTGTGGGCGGGATTGTAAAACTCCAGTTTGGCGACTATCGTCGCCTCCGCACCCGCGGCGAGGCGGTTGATGCGGACTAAGGGGGTGTTGCCGATTAAATCAGTGACGTTGTTGGCTATGTTCATGTTCTCACTCGGTTCGTTAGGGTTGCGCGGGCGCTGCGGAAATTTGGATTTTACATGATGCGCCACAGGCGGCGGCATGCTTTCTAAAGATGAAATGGCTGTAGGCTTATTCCCTATTTTTCCGTACCGTCCGCCACGCCCGCGCCCGCTTAAACCTCGATCTGCGGCCGGTCTGCCATGGGCCAATCCACATGGAAAAATTTTCCCCTGGGCTGGTCGATGCGCTCAAACGTATGCGCTCCGAAGTAATCGCGCTGGGCTTGCAGCAAATTGGCCGGCAGGCGGGCGGCGCGGTAGCCGTCGAAATACCCCAAGGCCGAGGCAAACGCCGGCACGGGAATGCCGTTGACGACCGCCAAGGCCACGACTTCGCGCCAGCGGCTTTGGCCCTGGTGCAGCGCCTCGCGGAAATACGGGTCGAGCATCAGGTTTTTTAAGCCAGGATCGAGCCGATAGGCGTCGGTGATTTTTTGCAGGAAGCGGGCGCGGATGATGCAGCCGCCGCGCCAGATTTGCGCCAAGACGCCGAAATCCAGCGTCCAGCCGTAGACTTTTTGCGCCTCGGCCAGCAATTGGAAACCCTGCGCGTAGGCGCAGATTTTCGAGCAATACAAGGCGTCGCGTATTGCCGCGACCAAGTCGGCGCGGTCGGCCTGCCGCTGCGGCGTCGGGCCTTGCAACACCTGCGCCGCCGCCACGCGCTCATCCTTCAAAAACGACAGCGAGCGGGCGAACACCGCCTCGGCGATGGCGTTGGCGGGCGCGCCCAATTCCAAGGCGCTGGACGCCGTCCACAGCCCGGTGCCTTTTTGCCCGGCGGCGTCCAAAATCTGGTCCACCAAAAAGCCCGCGCCCGCCGGGTCGGGCTGGCGCAAAATATCGGCGGTGATTTCCACCAGATAGCTTGCCAATTCCCCGCCGTTCCAATCGGCAAACACCGCGCCGATCTCGCCGGCATCCATCCCCAACAAATTGCGCAGCAGCCAATAGGCTTCGCAGATCAATTGCATG
>JBJSYU010000160.1:0-12536 GCA_046089945.1 Candidatus Methylumidiphilus sp. | reverse complement strand
GGGCCGGCAGGGATGCCGGCGCTACGCTCACGGCTTAATCTTCCCCCGTTCCGCCACAATCGACGCTTTTTCCGTCGTCCTTCCCATGCCGCCTAACACCAGCGCCATGCCGTCGAGCAGGGTTTTTAATTGCTCGGCGTGGGCGGTCGGGTCGACGCGGTAGAGTTCGCGCTGGATTTCCAGGGCTTCGCGGTAGGCGTTTTCGGCTTGCGGCAGGCGTTGGGCGGTGCTGTAGACCACGCCTAGGTTGTTCAGGCTGCGGGCCACGTCGGCTTGCGCCGCCGGTTGGTGGTCGGCGAGGCGGCGGTTGATTTCCAAGGCTTCGCTTAAGCTGGTTTCGGCTTCGTCCAGGCGCTTGTTGCGGCCGTACAGCAGCCCCAGGCTGTTTAAGGTCTCCGCCTCTTTGGCGCGGTATTCGTCGGACTTGGCTAGCGCGAGTTCGTGGCGGATGTCTAGGGCTTCGCGCAGGGCGCGTTCGGCTTCGGCGGGACGTTTGCTTGCGCTGTAAAGGTTGCCCAGGTTGGCGAGGGTCATCGCCAAGTCGGGCCGGTAGGCGTTCGGGTTGGTCTGCGCCAGGCCGCGTTGCAGGTCTAGGGCTTCGTGGTAGGCGCTTTCCGCCGCCTGCGGCTGGTTCTGGTCGCGCAGCGCGTTGCCGAGGTTGGTCAAGCTGACGGCCAAGCCAGGGCGCTCGTCGGGGTCGCGCACGGCCTGCGGCCGCTGGATGTCTATCGCTTCGCGGAAGGCTCGCTCGGCTTCGGCCGGGTGGCGGGCCTCGCTGTACAGCATGCCTAGATTGTTCAGCGTCCGCGCCACTTTCGGCTCGAACACGACGGGGTTTTCTTTCGCCAGTGCGCGGCGCATGTCCAGCGATTCTTTGTAAGCCTGTTCGGCGTCGGCGACGCGGCGGTTGTCGCTGTACAGCTTGCCGAGGTTGCTTAAGGTCATTGCCACGTCGGGGCGGTAGGCGGCGGGGTTGTTGTTGGCGAGGTCGCGGCACAGCACTAGGGCTTCGCGGTAGGCTTTTTCGGCCTCCGCCGGGTGGCGGGCGATGCGCTGCACATAGCCGATGTTGGTCAAGGTCGCCGCCAAGGCCGGTTGGTAAACCGCCGGGTTGTCCTTGGCCAGCGCCCGGCGCAGGTTCAAGGCTTCGTTGTAGGCCGCCGCCGCCTGTTCCAGCCGGTCGCTGTCGCGGTAGAGGTTGGCGAGGTTGTTCAGGGCCAAGGCCAGCCCCGGCTGGCGGGCGGCGGGCTGTTCGGCGGCTAGGCCGCGTTGGATCTCCACGGCTTCGCGGTAGGCCGGTTCCGGGTCTTTGGGCGGGTCACTGTGGGCGTAGGATACGCCCAGGTTGTTCAAGGCCATCGCCAGCGTTGGCCGGTAGCGCGGGTTGGCCTGCGCCTGCCTGCGCAATTGTTCGATCAGTGCGGCATAGGCCGGGCCGGCTTGGCCTTGGGCGCCGCTGTCTTGCAAGGCTTTGGCGTAGGCGAAGCCGTATTCCGGGTTGTCCGGCTTGAGGCTTTGCGCTTTTTCCAGCCAGGGCAGGGCGGCGGCGGGCTGGAATTGCAGCATGGCGACTTGCCCGCGCAGGTAATACGGCTCGGCGGGCTGGGTCTCCAATTCTTCGCCGCTGGCGATTTGCTCGTCCAGCCACAAGCCGGCGCGGTCGAGTTCCAGCCGCCTGAGCGCGTCCAGCGCCGGGTTTCTGGTTTTGTTGTCGGCCAGCGTTTGCGCGAGGGCTTCTTGGCGGTCTAGCCATTGCGTGGCGACGGTCGGTAAGTCGGTTTCCGGTTCGGCCTTGCTGAGCGTGGCCAGCCGCCGCGACACGTCCAGCACGCCGTCCAAGCTGGCCGCTTGCCGGCTGATGCGCTCGCGCAACGCGCCTAGGATCAGGTTGTTGGCGGTCAAAAACCGGGCCATTTCGTTGTGGTCGAGTTTCAAGTCGCCGCGCAGCCCGTTCAGCGCTTGCGCTATCGCGGCGGCGTCGGCTTTGTCCAAGCCACAGTTAGAGCTGACCGCCAACACGCTTTTGTCGTCAAGCTGCGTCAGGCTGGTGGCGCAGTCGGGGGCGGCGGCTTGCGCGGCGGCGAGGCCGGACAGGGCGAGCAGGGCGGCGAGGGTTTGCTTTTTCATGGCGGCCTCCAAAGCGTGGGTTTTGGTCAAGAGTATACTTGCCCCATCAGCGCTTAGCCGCCACGCTTGGACGTGGCGGATGCGCCCTTAAACCCATGCAGGATTGACGCAGGCAAACCATGTCTTTAGAACTTGAAAACCGCTACACCGGGGCTTTGCTCGGCCTCGCCATCGGCGACGCCGTCGGCACAACCTTGGAATTCAGCCCGCCGGGGAGTTTCCGGCCGTTAACTGATATGGTCGGCGGCGGGCCGTTCCGGCTGCGCGCCGGGCAGTGGACGGACGACACCTCGATGGCTTTGTGCTTGGCGGAAAGCCTGGTGCTCTGCCAAGGCTTCGACCCGGAAGACCAAATGCGCCGCTATGTGGCGTGGTGGCAGGACGGGCATTTGAGCAGCACCGGCCATTGCTTCGACATCGGCGCGACGACGCGCAACGCCTTGGCGCAATGGCAGCGCAGCGGCGACCCGTTCAGCGGCAGCACCGATTTACGCTCAGCGGGCAACGGCAGTTTGATGCGGCTGGCGCCGGTGGCGATGTTTTACGCCGCCGACTTGACCGTTGCGATGCGCATGGCCGGGGAGAGTTCGCGCACCACCCATGCCGCTTTGACCTGCATCGACGCCTGCCGCTATTTCGCCGCGCTGCTGGTGCTGGCCTTGTCCGGCGAGTCGAAAGAAGCTTTGCTTGACGCCGCCTGCGCGGATTTGGCGGAACCGCCGCTGTGTCCTGAAATCGCCGAGATTGCCGCCGGTTCGTTCAAGCGCCGCAACCCGCCGGAGATTCGCGGCAGCGGTTATGTGGTGCGCTCGCTGGAGGCGGCGCTGTGGGCGTTTCACTACACCGAGAGCTATCGAGAGGCGGTGTTGCGCGCAGCAAACTTAGGCGACGACGCCGACACCACAGCGGCTATCTGCGGGCAGTTGGCCGGGGCGTTTTATGGGCGCTCCGGCATTCCGCCGCACTGGCTGGAACGGCTGGCGATGCGCGAGTTGATTGCGGGCTTGGCGCTGGATTTGCGGCGGGCTGTGGCTTAGGCGCCGCCATGCGCCATCGCCACCGCCACGGCGGCGCTGCGCGTCGCCACGCCGAGTTTCTCGAAAATATGCTCCAAGTGTTTGTTCACGGTTCTGGGGCTGTTGCCGAGAATCAAGCCAATATCTTGGTTGGTTTTGCCCCGCGATATCCACATCAACACTTCCGCCTCGCGGGCGGTCAGTCCTAAGCCGCCTTGCAGCGCCTGCAAATCCCAATCGCCTGCTTGTTTATTTAAAAACAGCAGGTATTCCAAATGGCTTTGGCAAGGGAATATTTTTGCCGAGATACTGCCGCCGCTTAGGTTAAAGCTGATGCTGCTGGTTTCCGCCTGGCCTTTGGCGGCGATGAACGCCAGCGCCCAATCCTGCAAAGGTTTGGGCAGGGCGGCTGTTTCACCCAATATCTGTTTGGCGGCGGTGGTGGCCCAGGTCACGCGGGCCTGCCCGTCCACGGCCAACGCCGCCAACTTGCTGTTTAGCAAGGCTTGTTCGATGCGCTGGACGATGCGGGCCTGCTGCAAATGGGCGCCGATGCGCGCCAGCACTTCTTCGTTGCGGAACGGCTTGACGATGTAATCCACCGCGCCCTCGCCAAAGCCGCGCAGCAAATCGTCCAACTCGCCTAGCGCGGTCATAAATATTATCGGAATGGCACAGGTGGCCGGGTTTTGTTTCAAACGGCGGCAGGTCTCAAAGCCGTCGATGCCGGGCATCATGCCATCCATCAAAATCACGTCCGGGCTGACATAGTTAAGCTGCTCCAAAGCCGAATAGCCGTCGGTCGCCACCAGCACCCGGTAGCCGGCCTCATCCAGCGCATCGGACAGCAAAGCCAAGTTTCCGGGTGCGTCATCGACAATCATCACCGTGCCTAAACTGGGTTTTTCGTTCATGTGAGGCATCTCTGATTAAGCCTTTAATCTCCCTCCCCCTCGCAGGGGGAGGGTTGGGGTGAGGGTCTTAAAAAAGCCAGTCAATTACCCTTCACCTTAACCCTCTCCCCACGGGGCGATGGGATTTGTTGGAAGCATCTTTATAACGCGCCATTCAGCAAACGTTTAATATCCCCCAAGCGGAATTGCTTGCATAATTCCTGTACATGCACCGCGAAGGGGAGGTAATTAAAATCTTCGCTGGCAATCAGCCGCAGTTGCTCGGACAGCCCGCGCAAATCGCCGATGCGGGCATAATTCGCCAATGTTGCCAATTGCACCGGCGGCGGCAGCCGCATCGGCGCGGCGTTGTCGCCAAGGTCTTGCGGCGCTGCCGCTTCGCCGCCGTGGCCGTAGACCCAGTCTAGGCCGAGATGAAATTTCAGCTTGCGCAGAAGTTCGGCAAGCTGGATCGGTTTGGCGACGAAATTGTCGCAGCCGGCGGCGATGGCAAGCTGGCGGTCGCTCAAATAGGCGTTGGCGCTGACGATCACGATGGAGCTTTTAAAACCCATGGCGCGCAGACGCCCCGCGACGGCGATGCCGTCCATGCCGCCCATCAAGATATCCAGCAGGATCAAATCCGGCTTTTCGACCGCCACGCGGGCGAGGCAATCTTCGCCGGACTCCGCCTCAGCCAGCAGGAAGCCCAGCGGCGACAGCACCGACACCAGCAGGGTGCGGTGTTCGCGCTGATCGTCCACGACCAGGATTTTGCGCCGCCGCCCGGCGTAGCCGATGACGCCTTCCTCGTCGCTGTCGTCGGGCAGGGCGATGTGGCCGTGGACTTTCGGCAAAAACAGCTTGACCGTGAACGTGGTGCCGAGGCCGACTTCGCTGGTCAGGCTCAATTCGCCGCCCATGATTTCGGTGAAAATCTTGCTGATGGTCAGCCCCAGCCCGCTGCCGGCGACGGCGTTGCCCCGGCTGCTGTTGAGGCGGTTGAACGGCAGGTAAATGTCCTCGAACTGCTCGGCGGGGATGCCCTCGCCGGTGTCGCTGACTTGGAACATGGCGACTTCGCCCCGGTAGCCGATGCGGAACACGACGGAACCGGCGTCGGTGAACTTCACCGCGTTGTTCAGCAGGTTGATGAGGATTTGGCCGACGCGCTTTTCGTCGCCGCGCACATGGCTGGGCAGGGCGTCCAAGATTTGGCAGCGGAAGCTCAAGCCTTTGCTTTCCGCCTGCGGCTTGGACAATTTCAGCATTTGCTCGATGAACGCGGAAAAGTCGAACGGCATCCGCTTCAATTCAAACTTGCGCGCCTCGATGCGGGCGATGTCCAAAATGTCGTCGATCAGCCGCGACAAATGCTCGCCGCTGCGCTCGATGACTTCCAACGCCTCCTGCCGGTGCGCCGGGATGGACGGGTCTTTGCGCAGCAATTGCGAGTACCCCAAGATGCTGTTCAGCGGCGTGCGGACTTCGTGGCTCCTGTCGCTCAAAAACCGGCTTTTCGCGGTGTTGGCGCGGTCGGCGTCGTCGCGGGCCTGTTTCAGCCGGGCATCGGTCTTGCGGTGGTCGGCGATTTCCTGCAACAGCCGTTGCGTCTGCCGGTTGGTTTCCTCCTGCGCAACTTGCCGGCTTTCGTTGTTCCGCACCAGCCACCCCGCGCTCAAGCCTAAAAACACCAGCGACGAGGCGTACACCTTCACAAAGTTTTGGTACAGCATGGCCTGCGCCAAGCCGTCGCCCATGGTTTGCGCGGTCAGCCAATCCTGATAATAAATGACGCCGGTGAACAGCCCGTCTAGGCCGGCCAGCAGCGCGTACAGCAGCCCAAACTGCAACAGCCGCAATTTCAGCGCCGGCGCCAATCGACGCGGCAACCAGCGGTTCGCCAACGATTGCATCTGCGCCCGCAGGCTGGCTTTCGGCTTGCAGGCGTCGCGGCAGCGGGCGTCCAAGGTGCAGCACAGCGAGCAAATCGCGCCTTGGTACACCGGGCAGTAGGCTTTGTCCTCGGCCTCGAAGTCGTTTTGGCAGATGCAGCAGGTGTCGGTCGCCTGCGCCGTCCCCCAGTCGGCGCGGTCGCGGGCCAGGTAATAGCGCCCGCCGGTCGCCCAGGCGATCAACGGTGCCAGCACAAACGCCAGCCCCAAGGCCAAATAGGCCGAAAACGCCTGCGCCGCCTCGCCCAGCAGCCCCAAATACGCCGCGATGGCGGCGACGGAGGCAATCAGCGTGGACAACACCCCGACCGGGTTAATGTCGTGCAGGTAGGCGCGTTGGAATTCGATGGTTTTCGGGCTGAAGCCCAAAGGCTTGTTGATGGTCAAGTCGGCGACCAACGCGCCGATCCAGGCGATAGCGACATTGGAAAACAGCCCCAACACCCGCTGCAACGCGCTGAACACGCCCAACTCCATCAGCAGCAGCGCAATCAGCACATTGAACACCAGCCACACCACGCGGCCGGGATGGCTGTGGGTCAGCCGCGAGAAGAAATTTGACCAGGCCAAAGACCCGGCATAGCCGTTGGTGACGTTGATCTTGATTTGCGAGATGGACACGAACAGCGTCACCAGCGCAAAGCCGACCGCCGGGTTGTCGGTGACATGGGCGTAGGCGACCAAATACATTTGCGTAGGCTCAAACGCATGCGCCGGGCTGACGCCGTACTGCACCGCAAGATAAGCCAGCAGCGCCCCGCCCAACTGCCGCAGCACGCCGAACACAATCCAGCCCGGCCCGGCGATGATGGCGGCCGTCCACCACTGCCTGCGGTTGGTTCGGGTTTTTTCCGGCAGGAAGCGCAGGAAATCGACTTGTTCGCCAATCTGCGCCACCATCGAAAACGCCACCGTGCTGGCGGCGCCGAATTCGATCCAGCCAAAGCCGGTGCTGGCGCGGCCATGGCCCGCAAAGCCGATCAAGCCGGACACCGCCTCCGGCGCGCGCAGCAGCACGGCGGCATACGGCAATACCAACAGCAACAGCCACACCGGCTGCGTCCACCATTGCAGTCGGTTGATTGCGGTGATGCCATAAATGACCAGCGGAATCACCACGCCGGCGCTAATCAAATGGGCGACACCCAGCGGAATCTGGAAATATAATTCCAGTGCCAGCGACATGATCGAGGCTTCCAAGGCCAGCAGCGTGAACGTGAACGCCGCGTAAATCAGCGAAGTCAGCGTCGAGCCGATATAGCCAAAGCCGGCTCCACGGGTCAGCAAGTCCATGTCCACATTGTGGCGGGCGGCGTAAATCGTAATCGGCAGGCCGGTCAAGAAAATAATCAGGCCCACCGCGATGATCGCCCAAAACGCATTGGTGAAGCCGTAGCTCAAGGTCAGCGAGCCGCCGATGGCCTCCAACACCAAAAACGAGGTCGAGCCGAACGCGGTGTTCGCCACGCGCAGCGCCGACCATTTGCGGAACGTGCGCGGCGCGAAGCGCAGCGCGTAATCCTCCATCGTCTCGTCGGCGACCCAGGCATTGTAATCGCGGCGGATTTTGGCGATGTGCGGGGGGCTGCTGGCGGCCACGGTGTCGGCTCTCTCAAGGCAGGTTGTAGGCCCGCCCACTATGGGGCGGGGAATGCGCCATCACACGAAAACCGCACCACAAGCAGGCGATGCTGGGAGCGTCGGCATCCCTGCCGACCAAAATTAGGGAATGCGGCAAACGCCGGCAAAGAGGCTGGTGCTATGCCGAGCAGCAAGCCTGCTTCTGCGTGACATCAGCTTGGAATATGGAGTCCAAAGCAAGCTTTGGACTCCGCCGTTGGTTTAAGTCAGGGATTCACCACTTCATCCCCCGGTTTTCATCATACCCAAATTCCAGAATAATCGGACTGCCCTGGTTATGGATGATTAGCTGTTTTCTCTGGTCGGATTCATTCACGCGCTCCTCCGTGGTAATCGATGGCGGTTCATTGGCTGGGGGCGTTTCCGGGCTTGCAGCGGTCGGTGCGGCGGGGGTTTCCGCTGGATTGACCACTGGTGTGGGTACAGCAGGTGCAGTGGCCTTAGGTGCCGATATCGCAGGCAGCGGCGGGGCGGAAACTTTCGGCGCAGCCGGGCTGGAAACCGCAGGCGATACTGGTGCAGCAACCGCAGGCGCTGCTGGCGCAGCAACCGCAGGCGCACTGACGCCCGGCTTGGATTTGCCCCCTTTGGTCTTAACCTCAATCCGCATGTCCGGTATCCACGCTGGCGTGAAACTGGAGTCTTTGGATTCTTGCGCTTGGACTTTGCCGATTTTCAATTCGGCCAGCAAATTCAGGCACACCGAACCCATGCGATCCACATAAAAATGCTCCTGGCCCAAGTCCGGCAGGCCGGAAAAGATCGATTTGGCCGAACCGGCGGCGCCGAATTCGCCGGACAAACTCACTTTCCCCGCTTGGCCATTGGCCGGAAACAAGGCGCAGCCCACCGTCACGACATCGGTTTTTTGTTGGTCGGGGGCGCGTTGGTCGGGCGTGCCAAAGGTCAATGAGAAACCCGGCGGCAGGGATTTTCGTTCGGGTTTGCTGACCCAGGCTTCAAGGATATGGCTGGCCTGTGGGTTAGTGGCGCTGGCCGACACCGGATACCCCCATGATTTGAGATTGGCGGCAATTTGGCCGGTGATGCCTTCGGTCTGTTTGGCGCTGAGGCTGTCCAGATTGTCGGTGCGCAGCCGCAGCAATAAACCGTGGACTTCGCCGGGGTTGGGCGGCTGGCCCTGCGGCGAAGGCCCGGTGGCGCAAGCGGCCAATACTGACAGCAGCAAAAACAAGCCGGCATAACGCATAAATACCTCGTAAGAGTGGATGCCGCCAAGCGGATGGCGGAATGGTAGGAGAATAGTAAACCCGGTTGGCGGGGATTTGGTTATACGTCATTTGACGCATTGTCGCCGACGGCCCCGGCGTTTTTAATGGCACCGAACCGACACGAAACCATCCCAACCGACAGAGGGGCTTGCAATGAACAGACCAACACAGAGCATGGGCGGACGGTGGACAGCCTCCGCCGCGTCAATCCTGATGGCCGGCGCGCTGGGGCTGGCCGCCGACAGCGCCCAGGCCGGGGCCACGTTCAAAATCGACGACACCAAATGGCTGAGCATCGGCGCGGGCCTGAGAACCAGCTTCACCGCCCGCGAAAATGCCGCGCCCGATTCCGACCACTGGTCCAACGACTTTAACCTAGACAACATCCGCCTGTACCTCAACGCCCAGGTGTTCAAATACCTGAAGCTGGAATTTAACACCGACTGCCAACGGTGCAATGACGGCGGCGACGTGAAAGTCTTAGACGCCATCGGCAAGATTGAATACGACCCGCTCATCAACCTGTGGATGGGCCGCATGCTGGTGCCGGCCGAACGCCGCGAGATGAACGGCCCGTTTTACAGCGCGGTTTACGATATGTTCGGCTCCGGCACACCGTTCTCCCCGGCCGACTTCAACCTCGTCATCCAGTCCAGCGGCGGGGCGGCCGGCTCCTACGGCCGCGACGACGGCGCGACGATCTGGGGCGCGGCCTACGACGGTGGGCGCTTCCAATACGCCATCGGCTTTTTCCGCGGGCTGCGCAGCGGTGCCAACCAAGACGACAACGTCCTTTACGCCCAGCGCATCGCCTACAACTTCTTGGAGATCGAAAAAAATCCCGGCTACTACACCTCAGGCACCTACTACGGCAAGGGCGGCGACATCCTGACCGTCGCCGCCTCCAACCAATATCAGGAAGACGGCGCCGGCACGGTGCTAGACCCCGGCAATTTCCGTGGCACCACTGCCGACGTGCTGTTTGAGAAAGTCCTGCCGAACAACGGCGTCGTCACCTTCAACGGCGAGTACAAAAACTACGGCATCTCCGGCTACAGCATGGCCTCGCGCAAGCTGCCCAACAACGGCTTTGCGATGTTTGAGGGCAACGCCTTCGACACCAGCTTGATGTACCTGTTTCCGCAGAAAGTCCTGATTGGCCAGTTCCAACCCTACATCCGCTATGTCCAAGCGATGCCGACCGACAGCTCCGACCGCAACAACTGGGAAACCGGCCTCAATTATGTCGTGGACGGTCACAACGCCCGCGTGTCCCTGATTTACCAATACAGCGACATGTTCACCAAAGGCTTTGACTACACCGACACCGCGTCCGGCAAACATGTCAGCTCCATCAAGCTGGGCTTCCAGTTGCAAATCTAACGCTCTTTTAAATCCATTGAAACCAAAGGCTTAAGATTTATGAACAGACTCATCAAAACCCTGCGCACCGTCGGCGCCGCCGCCGTGTTGACGGTGCTGGCCGGCATGGCCCCCGCCGAGGCCGCCGAAGGCACCATCAAAGTCGGCATCCTGCATTCGCTGTCCGGCACCATGGCCATCAGCGAAACCACGCTGAAAGACACCATGCTGATGCTGATTGACGAGCAGAACAAAAAAGGCGGCTTGCTCGGCAAGAAGCTCGAAGCCGTGGTCGTCGATCCGGCGTCGAATTGGCCGCTGTTCGCCGAGAAGGCCCGCGAATTGCTGCAACAACAAAAAGTCGCGGCGATTTTTGGCTGCTGGACATCGGTGTCGCGCAAGTCCGTGCTGCCGGTCGTGGAAGAACTCAATGGCTTGCTGTTCTACCCGGTGCAATATGAAGGCGAGGAATCGTCCAAAAATGTGTTCTATACCGGTGCGGCGCCCAACCAACAGGCGATCCCGGCGGTGGATTATCTGATGAACGATCTGAAAGTGAAGCGCTGGGTGCTGGCGGGCACCGACTACGTCTACCCGCGCACCACCAATAAAATTCTGGAGGCTTACCTGAAGTCCAAAGGCGTCAAGCAGGCTGACATCATGATTAACTACACGCCGTTCGGCCATTCCGACTGGCAGTCCATCGTCGCCGACATCAAGAAATTCGGCTCTACGGGCAAGAAGACCGCCGTGGTTTCGACCATCAACGGCGACGCCAACGTGCCGTTCTACAAGGAACTCGGCAACCAAGGCATCACTGCCGACAAGCTGCCGGTGGTGGCGTTCTCGGTCGGCGAAGAAGAACTTTCCGGCATCGACACCAAGCCTTTGGTCGGCCATCTGGCGGCGTGGAATTACTTCATGTCGGTGGACACCAAAGAAAACGCCGACTTCATCAAAAGCTGGCACGCCTTCATCAAGAACCCGAAGCGCGTGACTAACGACCCGATGGAAGCGCATTACATCGGCTTCAACATGTGGGTGAAGGCGGTGGAGAAAGCCGGTTCGACCGACACCGACGCGGTGGCGAAAGCCTTGATCGGCGTCGAGTTCCCCAACCTGACCGGCGGCGTGGCGAAGATGAACAAAGCCCACCACCTGTCCAAGCCGGTGCTGATTGGTGAAATCCAAGAAGACGGCCAGTTCCAAACCGTCTGGCAAACCAAAGGTTTGGTCGATGGCGACGCGTGGTCGGACTTCCTGCCGGAGTCCAAGCCCATCGTCGCCGACTGGACGCCGCCGATCAACTGCGGCAACTACAACAGCAAAACCAAAAAGTGTTCTGGCCAGAAATACTGATCCCTAGGCTATCGTTCCCACGCTCCGCGTGGGAACGCAATTCAGTCATAGACGAGGAAACCGCCATGCCGCAACAATCTGACAAGCCTCCGATGTTGGCCCGCAAAGAACGGCTGGTGTGGCTGCTGGCTTCCGTGCTGTGTGGCGTTGCCTTGCTGCTGGCGGGCTTGCTGCCGGCCCATGCCGACGCCTTGGCCGAAGCCGTCCAACCGCTGCCATCCACGCCGCTGGCCGAGATGGAATCCGCCATCACCCGCCTCACCCAAACCGAAGACCCGCGTGTGCCGAACCTGTTGAAAGCCCTGCGCGACAACCGCTTGTTTGCCGTCAAAGCCAGCGGGCGCGTGGTGTTTGCCGACAGCAAAGACGACGGCTACCGCATCTCCGACGCCGTGACCGGCGAAGCCTTGGGCGAAGCCGGCCGTTTCGACGTGAAAAAAATCGCCATCAACAATGCCTTAAGAAACGTCCTCAGCGCGGCCATCGCGCAATTGGAATTAAGTTCGCCGGACGCCAAGCAACGCCTGAAAGCCGCCGAATCCATTAGCCAAAACCCCACCCCGGAAGCCATGGCCCTGCTCATCCAGCAATGGCGGCAGGAAACCGACGGCAATGTCCGCGATGCCATGGAAACCGCTATCGCCTTGGCCGATTTGGCAAGGCCCGACAAAGCCCTGCGCATCAAAGCCATCCATACGCTGGAAGGCAATCTAAACCAAGAAGTGCGCAACCGCCTCGCCGTGCTGCAAGAGAAAAACGACGCGGGCGAATATGTCGAACCGGACAGCGATATACGCAATCTCGCCGCCGTCGCGTTGAAAAAAATTGAATTTAAGCTGGAAATGAACCATCTGGCCGAAACCCTGTTTTTCGGCCTAAGCCTAGGCGCAGTATTGGTATTGTCGGCCATTGGCTTAGCCATCACCTTTGGCGTCATGGGCGTCATCAATA
>JBJSYU010000159.1:0-4781 GCA_046089945.1 Candidatus Methylumidiphilus sp. | reverse complement strand
CAGCCAATCGACGCCGTCCGCTGGGCGGGTGGCCCGGTGCGCCTGCACTTTTTCGACGATGGCTGGGATTTGCGCCGCTTGGGCCAGAACCAGCGCGACCAGCCATAGCTTGGGGTTGGGGCTGTCCAGCAAAGGCAGTTCGTCCAGAAACACCCGGCGCAGATTGGGCAGCGCCAGAAAAGGCCGGGCGGCTTCGATCTGGCATTCGATCTGGCGCTGCGGATACAACACCACGGCTTGCCAAGGCCGGGCAGGGAGGTATTGGCGCAGGTAGAGGATGATCTCGCCGAAAAAGCGCAGGTAAAACCCCTTGTCCTGCTGGAACTGCGCTTCGACGAACACCAGCGGCGCACTGGGTTGGTCAGCGGGCGGCTCCAGCACCCCGTCCAGCCGGAAGGCGGTTTGCTTGACTTCGTGCGAGCCGAAGCGGTAGCGCCCGGCGCCGGGCACGTCCAGCCCGGCCAGCTCCAGCGCCAGGCTGGGGTCGGTTTGGAACAGGCGGTAGAACAGGGTGTCGGTTTTCATCGTCTGGCAGGCGGTCAAGCGGCTTGGGGATAGCTTAAAGCCTTGTGGCGGGCTGTCAACGGGGCGGCGGCCGCGTAATACACCCGTGCGCCGAAGTCCGTCAAACCGGCTTAACGGTGTGGCATTGCCCCCACTGCATCCGGCATATCACCCGTCACGCGACAAGGTTTGCGCCGCGAATCACCGGGAACAGGCGGGCCGGCGCGGTTGGCACACATTTGGCATTCTGTTCCAGTCGCGCCATCGCTTTCCTCCTTAATTCCCATCGACTGAAGACTTGTGCGATTTTCATGAGCCTGGATATCACCGCGCTTTACCTTGCCTATCGCCAAGAACTGGTCAACCGCCTGTCCCGCGTGGTCTCGTGCCGCGAAACCGCGCAGGACATCGTGCAGGAGAGTTTTTTTGTGCTGGCGCGGACGGCGGCGGCGGAGACGGTCGGCCAGCCGCGCGCTTTTCTGCACCGCACCGCCACCCATCTGGCGTTCGACCATCTGCGCCACCGCAAAGTGGTCGAGCGCCACGCCGAAATCGCCGCACACACGGAGGAAAGCGAGCAGCCTTCCACCGAGGCCGAAGTGTCCAAGGCGCAATGGCTGGAACTGTTGCGGCAGGTCGTGTCCGAATTGCCGCCGCGCTGCCGCGACGCCTTTATCTTGCATAAAATCCAAGGCTTGAGTTACCGCGAGGTGGGCGAGGCGCTGGGCATTTCGCAAAGCGCGGTGGAAAAGCACATCATCAAGGGTTTGGCGCATTGCCGGGCCAGGCTCGGCGCTGATTTCAAGCGGCCTGCTGGGACACGCTGAGGATATGGCGCGTTCGCTCGTCTAACGTTAAGCAAGCGCTGATTAACGGATGTTACGCAGCCGTGTAGCGCGGGCATCCTTGACGACGCTTGACGCCTGCCCTGATTTTGGCCGGCAGGGATGCCGGCGCTCCATCAACCGCAAGCGACGCCCAACTCCGGCCCTATAATGGCAGCATGAACACCACGACTGACTCCCATCTGAGCGAAACGTCCGAGGCGCAGGCCGAGGCGGCGGCGGCATGGTTTGCCCGCTTGCGGTCGGAAACCGTGTCGGCGGAGGAGCGGGCGCGTTTTGCCGCGTGGCTGGAAGAAAGCCCGGCCCATCGCCGCGCCTATGAGGACGTCCGCGCCTTTTGGGACGATTCCGGCTTTGCCGAAGTTTTGCGGGCCACCCCGTTGTCGTGCGCCACCAGCAAACGCCGACACATCCACGCCAAACCCCGCCGTGGCGCGGGCCGCTGGCTGTTGGCCTTGGCCGCCAGCATCGCGCTGACGGTGGTGGTGGTGCGCCCGGCGGCGGTGGGCTGCTGGCAGGCGGATTACTGCACCGCCGCCGGCGAAGTCAAAACCGTCAGCCTAGAGGACGGCAGCGAAGTGACGCTGAACACCGACTCGGCGGTGAGCGTGGATGGGGCCGACGGGCTGCGCCATGTGCGGCTGTCGAGAGGCGAGGCGTTTTTCAATGTGCGCCGTGACAGCAACCGGCCTTTTCTGGTCGATGCCCGCCACAGCCTGACCCGCGTCAAAGGCACGCAGTTTGTGGTGCGCGAGGGGAGCGACGCCGACACGGTGACGGTGGTCAGTGGTGTGGTGGAAGTCAGCCGGCATGGCGAGAATCCGGCCGTGCTGAAGGCCAACGAGCAGATCAGCGTCGGCGACGGTGCGGCGGGCGATATCCACAAAACCCCCGGCGCCGCCGCCGCGTGGATGAAGGGCAAAATCCAGTTCGACAACACGCCCTTGGCCGAGGTCGTCGCCGAAATCGCCCGCTACCGCCAGGGCGTGGTGTTGTTCAACGGCGCCGCTGCGTTGCAGGCGCTGCGGGTCAGCGGGCGCTTTGACATCGCCAACACCGATCAAGCCTTGGAATCTTTGGCGCAAACCCTGCCTATCCGCGTGTACCGCATCACCCGCTGGCTGGTGGTGGTGGCCTAGAAGAATCTGATTTGGGCGGATGGTTGGGACGGGTGCGGGAAGAATCGCCGCCCTTCCGGCAGGACGCCGGAATCCAGCGTCCAGGGATGGCAAACTGGCCGGTTGCCGCACATCGAGATTCAGCGAAAGCTTTCCCTTGCGCTGGCATCCTTGCCGGCTTTTGAGGTATTGCCAAATGTTGGCCGGCAGGGATGCCGGCGCTCCGAATTGCCGGCAAGATGCCGGCGCTCCAAAATGCCGACAAGATGCCGGCGCTACGGCGGTCGCGTTTTTTTAAGTTGCAAGCTGAGGTAAACCGAGTCCTCGCCCGTCTTCCATGCGCAACCGGAAATTTCCGGCACATCAACCCCCGCGCGATGGAGTATTCCGCAATGGCAAAATCCTTATCCCGTCCGGCCCGCGCTTTATTGCGCCGGGTGCTTGCGGCCAAGCTGACGCCGCTGGCCTTGGCCTGCGCCAGCGTTTTACAGCCGGCCTGCGCCGCCGAGCAAGCCCTAGACTTCAACATCCCGCCGCAGGCGCTAGGCAGCGCGTTGGGCGCTTATGCCGATCAGGCCAATGTGCAAATGAGCTATCCGGCGGCGCTGGCCGCCGGCCTCAAGTCGCCCGGCGTCAGCGGCCGCCACACGCCCCGGCTGGCGCTGCAAAAGCTGCTGGCCGGCACCGGCGTCAGCGCCCGCGCCACCGCCAACGGCACCATCACGCTGGAGCGCAAAGCCCCGGCGACCGAGAACCTGCCCGCGCCGCCGCCCACAGCACCCGCCGCCGTGCCGCCGCAAGGCGCCACCGCGTTGCCGCCGGTCACGGTGGTCAGCAAATTGGCCCGCGACGGCACCGACCCCTACAACCAAGACTACACGCTGCCCAACGCCGGGACGGCGATGAAGACCGACACGCCGATCATGGAGACGCCGTTCTCGGTGGTGGTCGTGCCGAAAGAGGTGATCCGCGACCAGCAGGTGTACAGCGTGGATAAGGCGGTGCAGAACGTCGCCGGCGTGACGCCGTTTCCGGCCAACGCGGGCGTGCATGACCAGTTCATCATCCGGGGCTTTGCCAACGACACCTTGTACCGCGACGGCTTTTTGTTGCCTTCGGTGTTGGGCGGCGGCACCACCAAGCGCGACCCGGCCAATGTCGAGCGCTTCGAGGTGCTGAAAGGCCCAGGCTCAGTGCTGTTTGGCCGCACCGAGCCGGGCGGCATCGTCAACATGGTCACGAAAAAGCCGCAGGCCACGCCGTATTACTCGCTGCAACAGCAGTTTGGCTCGTATGATTTTTACCGCACCACGCTGGATGCGACCGGGGCGATCACCGCCGACGACACGGTGCTGTACCGGGCCAATCTGGCCTACCAAAACGCCGGCTCGTTCCGCGATTTCGTCAGCAACGAGCGGGTGTTTTTCGCCCCGACCGTGACTTGGAACATCAGCCCCAGCACGCAGTTTTCGCTGGAAGTGGAATATCTGCACTTCAACGACAAGCCAGACCCCGGCATCCCTTCGCTAGGCGACCGGCCCGCGCCCGTGGCCCGCAATGTGTTCGTCGGTGAACCCGGCCACAATTCCAACACCGGCGACCGCACCTTGGTGGGCTTCAACTGGACGCATGCCTTCAACGCTGACTGGAAATTCATGCACCGCTTCACCACCGAGCTGCTGGACTACAACAACGGCGGCGGCGAGGGCCTGTTTTTTTATCCGGGCGCAAACCCCGACGGCTCGCTCGACCGTTTTTACAACGATGCCTTCGGCCAAAATTCGCAGCGCTATTACAACACATTGAACCTGACCGGCAAATTTGACACCGGCCCGGTCAAGCACAGCGTCTTGCTAGGCTATGACTTCTTCCAGTTGGACGACCAGTTGACCAATGTCTGCTGTGGCGCCGCCCCGGCTTTCAACATCTTCGCCCCGCGCTACAGCCGTGGCCCGCAGATCCAAAACCCCATCACCGATCCGGCGGCGGGCGTTTTCAAATTTGACTTCACGCAGACCTGGAACGGCCTTTACCTGCAAGACCAGATGGAAGTGTACAAGGGCGTCTTTGTGATGGGCGGCATGCGCTGGGACACCGCGCAGGTCTACAACAACGCCGCCAACTTGCAAACCTCCGACGACAGCCGGGTCAGCCCGCGTGGCGGCGTGTTGCTGCGCCCGGTGAAGTGGCTGTCGATGTATGGCAGCTACAGCCAGAACTTCGGCCCGTCCAACAGCTTCTACAACACCGACGGCGCGAAGATGGCCCCGCAGACTGCCAACCAATGGGAACTCGGCGCGAAGACGGAATTTTT
>JBJSYU010000158.1:0-6257 GCA_046089945.1 Candidatus Methylumidiphilus sp. | reverse complement strand
CGATGTATTCTGCAGTACAGCCGAAGTCTTAGCAGTACCTGATTGCTGCGTGCGCGATGGTGGCGTCTCCTTCCGTGCGTTAGCAAATAGGCTCGGAAGGTCAGACGATTGCCTGTCGCCCGGAACCACCTATTACTACCGCGCCACCGACGCGGATGGCAACCGCAGCGCCGGCCAATTCGCCACGCCGGCGGCGGCGGGCGTTTCCGCCGGCCTCAGGCTGGGCCTGTTCGGCGACTGGCGGCAAGACCTGTCGCCCTACCCGGCCATCAACAACGCCCCCGGCCGCGGCCTCGACGCCATCGTCAAGCTAGGCGACACCATTTACGCCGACAAGGCGTCCGCCGATGTGCCGGTCGCCCAAGCCAGCACGCTGGCCGAATTCCGCGCCAAGCACAACGAGGCGCAGTCGGCCCGCGCCGGCCTGAACGCTTGGGCCAATTTGAACCAGACCGCCGCCGTATATGCCACCATCGACGACCATGAAGTCGCCAACGACTTTGCCGGCGGTGCGCCGCAGGCCAGCGACCCGCGCTTCAGCGCCGGCGCCGGGCCGCTGGTCAACGGCTCGCAGCTTTACCAAAACGGCTTGCAAGCTTTCCAGGAATACATGCCGATAGCGGAAAAGACGTACAGCGGCACCGGCGATGCGCGCTTCGACGGCAAGCCGGATCTGTACCGGCAAGTCAATTTTGGCCGCGACGCCGCGTTGTTCCTGCTCGACCAGCGCTCTTTCCGCGACCAAGAACTGCCTGCGGCCAATATCAACGACCCGGCCAGCGTCAGCGCGTTTCTGGCCAACGCCTTCGACCCCTCGCGCACCTTGCTGGGCGATGCGCAGATGGCGCGGCTGAAGGCGGATTTGCTGGTGGCGCGCGACGCGGGTGTGACCTGGAAATTGATCGCGCTCGCCGAGCCGATCCAAAACCTGGGGCCGTTGGCCGGTTCAGACCGTTATGAGGGCTATGCCGCCGAACGCGCCGAATTGCTGGGCTTCATCAAGGACAACAGCATCCGCAATGTCGTGTTCGTCAGCGCCGACATCCACGCCGGGCTGGTCAACAACCTCAGCTTCCAGACCGGCGTCGGCGGGCCGCAGATTGCGGTGGACGCTTTTGAAGTCACCGTGCCGGCGGTGGCGCACAGCCGCCCGTTCGGGCAGACCGTGGTGGACGCCGCCCTGGTCTTGGGGCTTATCACCACGCCGGAATGGAATTATTTTTACAGCCTGCCGACGCTGGGCCAAGACCAATTCGTCAAAACGCTGGTGGACACGATGCTTGCCGCCGTTGGCTATGACCCGCTGGGCTTGGACGGATCGGGCATCGACGCCACACTGCTGGCCGGCGATTATCTGGCGACCACGACCTACGGCTGGACGGAGTTGGAAATCGCCGCCGGCACGCAGGACTTGACCGTCACCACCTACGCGCTGCCCGCCTACACGCCCGCCGAAATCGCCGTCAACGGCCCGGCGCTGGCCGCAGGCAACCCCAGCGTCATCAGCCGCTTTGTCGTCACCGCCTCGGTGCCGACGCCGTCCACCCTCGCGCTAGTGCTGGGGGCGCTGCTCGGCTGGGCCGGGCTTGGCCGCCGCCGATAAGGCATCCGCCACCCACAGCCAAAAGCGCCGCGAAAAATTTATCATTCCACAACGATCAAAACAGGTATTTCCTAGACTGCGGGGTATATCCCGTGCGGCATGGCGAGTGTTGCGATGGCGCCGCAAGCCAAGCTGCGCCGCTGTAGGAGCGGGCTTTAGCCCGCGACAGTCGCGGCCTAAAGGCCGCTCCTACCACCCGCGCGCCGCGCCTAGCGCTTGCCGCGCTGAGGCGGCTGGGCGGAACCTAGGGAATACTTTCACAGCCTCGCCGGCTGAGCGGCCCGCCGGAAACGCCCCTCCTCGCTGCGTTCGGACGGGCTTATTACGGCCTACGGCGCTATGCCGCTTGATGCGGGCTGGCGTAAAATACCGCAACCAACCTTCAGGAGCCTAGCCATGCCGACGACCAGCGACGACTTCTACGAGATCCTGCAAATCCACCCCAAAGCCGAGCCGGAAATCATCAAAGCGGCGTACCAACGGCTGGCGCAAAAATACCATCCCGACAAAAACCCCGGACAGGCGGCGGCGGGCCTGTGCATGAAAAAGATCAACGAGGCTCACGCCGTGTTGGGCGACCCAGCGCAGCGGGCGGCCTATGACCGGCAGGCCGGAACGCCGCCGCGCCCGCCGCCGGGGAATCCCGCCGGAGGTGGAAACGACTACGACTGGTCAGGCGATGTGCCCGACATTCACGGCTGGAGCGGCGAGCGGGCGCAAGCCTGGCAGCGGTAAGTAGCGGAACGGCTGGGCCTGCCGAGGATTTTCCAGCACAAACTCAGCAACGGCCAGTTGGGGCCGAAAATGGCGCTGATACCGCCGGGGAGTTTTATCATGGGGGCGCCTGAGAGTGAGCCGGGAAGCTTTTATCTACCATCGGAAAGACCGCAACATCGCGTGACTTTTAGCAAGCCATTTGCGCTGGGAATTTATCCGGTAACGTTTGTTGAATATGATCTATTTTGTGTTGCCACTGGGCGGGTCAAGCCCTCGGATGAAGACTGGGGACGAGGCCAACGGCCTGTCATCCATTTGAGCTGGGATGATGCGAATGCCTATTGCGCGTGGCTCAGTGCGTTGGCTGGCAAACAGTACCGGCTACCCTCTGATGCGGAATGGGAATATGCCTGCCGCGCTGGTTCCATCACGGCGTATTGGTGGGGCGATACAATTTCAACAGCGCAGGCTAATTATTACTACGAAATTAGCCTTCTCGATAAGCTGTTAGGAAAAAGTGAATCTAGCAAGCAAACCGTGCCAGTAGAAAACTTCGCTCCTAATCCGTTCGGGCTGTATCAAATGCACGGTAATGTTTGGGAATGGTGTGCCGATGTTTGGCATAGTACCTACGACGGTGCGCCTACGCATGGAAGCGCATGGCTAATCGACGGTATTGTTGACCGCCGGATAGGGCGCGGCGGTGCGTTGAACCTCAAATCTGATTGGGCGCGTTCCGCCTACCGTTTGGCGAGCAGCACTACCTTTCACTACTCCTTCTTCGGCTTCCGCCTCGTCCAAGCCTAACCCTCCCAGCATGCTGTTGTTCTGGTTCCCATTAAGCGCCGCGCTGGAACGAGACAAAACGCTTGCCCACCCTGCGGCCAAAACCTACCCGGAGTCTCCCATGAACACCCCACAAACCCACCGGCCCACCGACCCACCTGTGGTTGCGGAAATCCCCTCCGCGCCACACGCGGCGACATTCGATAGTTACGACGACAGCGCACCGCCCATCTGGGAAGTCCTTGCCGATTTGGGGAAAACCATACCCGATGAAATCTGGGCCGATGTGCCGACGGATTTGTCGAAGCGGATCGATTTATATTTGTATGGCAATGAGGATTGCCCGGAATGAAGACGGTGTTTGCCGATACGGGTTATTGGCAGGCCATCACCGATCCCCATGACCAGCTTCATGATACGGCCCTGGCGATTTCAAGATCGTTGCGGCAAACCCGGATCGTGACGACCGAGATGGTGTTGGCCGAGCTTTTAAATGCGCTGTCAAAAATTCCTGTCCGTGAGGTTGCCGCCAAAATGGTTGAGCTAATCCGCTCGAATCCAAATGTCGAGGTAATTCCCCAAACCGGGCAACAATTCCGCGATGCGCTTGAACTGTATCGGACACGGGCGGACAAGGCGTGGAGCTTGACCGATTGCGCTTCTTTCAAATTGATGGAGAGCCGCGCCATCAGCGAAGCCCTCGCTTACGACCGCCATTTCGAACAAGCAGGTTTTCAAGCCTTGTTGCGAACTTCCGCACATTAACCGACCTGATTAGCAAGATGCTTCCGCCAATCCAAATACCCCGTCATTCCGGCAGGGATGCCGGACAAACGCGCCGGGAGCGGGTTTGCACTGGCCCGAAGGGTGCCGGGCAGGACAGCCCGGCATGAATCCAAGGCCAAGGACGGTAACGCACCGCCGCTCAAGTATTTGATTCAAGCGCGGCGCCAACCCACAGATTGCCATCCCTGGACGCTGGATTCCGGCATCCATGATAGACGGCGGCGGCGCGGCCATGGAAAACCGGGGCGTGGCGCAGATCGAAAAAAGACAGACCGCGATACGGCGATTCGTCGCGGTTCCACGTCGGCAGCTCGTCGCTGTCTTTTTGCTGCTGCGGGCAGCGTTCCTGCAACACCGAGCGCAGATGCGCGGTGAATTGGCGCTCGAAATCCTCGGCGTCGGCATAGCGGTTGAAGCCGGCTTTGAAATGGTCGTCGGCGCTGCCTAGCCAGTGGAGGCTGTGAAAGTATTGCTAAAAACGGCAATTTTTCGCTTCTAACCCATTGAATTTTCGTTGTCGGAACGGGCAAAAACAGAATACTTTCACAACCTCAGTGGCGCAGGAATTGGTCTAGTAAGGTTTTTTGCGCCTCTTTGTCGGGTCGGTCAGCGACACCATGACTTCGGCGGTCTTGCGGTACACCCACAGGTCTGGCGTGTGGCTTTGGCGATAGCCGTTGATGGCGTCCTCAAATTCAAACTCGGTGCCGGAGCGGTAGGGCGTGCCGTCGGGCTTGCTGAATTTATCCTGCGGCAGGCGGGTGCCTAGTCTCGACCAGAGGATGCAGACCACTAAATCGGTGGCGGAGGGGAGTTTTTTGATTTGCTCTTGGAAATGGCTTTGGGCGCTTTGCGGCTGGTGTTCCCAGAAAATGGGTTCCAAGCGGATGTAGCGGTCGAATTCGGTTTGCAACCGGCGGATGGCTTGTTCAGCGCGGCGACGCTCGTCGTCCACGTCGCCGGGGGAGGATATGAATAGCGAAAAGGTCTGCATGGGGTGGGTTCTCCTTGGGGTATGCAAATAACGCTACGCAGGGGCCGGAGCGCCGGCATCTTTGCCGGCGATTGACGAATATCTAAATTTTGGCCGGCAAGATGCCGGCGCTACGGGTTTGGCCGACAGGAACGCCGGCGCTTATGAAACCACAGACGGCTGCGGGGTAATAGTGCCAATACCCATAGGGAATATTGCCTTGTTGCAGAACGGCGACAAGCCTAGCATGACGCCACGGATTCACCCCGCGCCAGAACCAGCCGAAACCACTTGCGTTACACCCGTCAACACCGCTTGCAAGTTGTTTTTCGTGGCTTGGGATGCGCGGGGCGAAGCCGCCACGACCACCGCCGAGATACCCCCATCGGGGCGGCGGCAACCCTAAACGATAAGGAGCAAGCCATGAAAACAGCCCTATCCCCGTTAAACCCCGCCCCGCAGGGCAGACGCCAGAGGACGCGCCCGTTCGGCGGCGCGTTGCTGTCGGCGCTGTTGCTGTTGGGCCTGTCCGGCAATGCCTTCGCCGAAATCGGCAAGCTGTCGGCGCTGGCCGTCGCCAACCTCAGCCCGGCGTTTGACCCCGCCATCAAGCAGTACACCATCCCCAAATCCGCCAGTTGTTCGGCCTCGGTGGCGGCGACGCTGCAAACGCCGACGGCGAACAGCAAGCTGTATGTCGCCAACAATCAAACCAGCAGCGGTGCGACGGTCAACGCTTGGTATTGCAACGCGCAGGGCAAAATCGACATCGTGATTTACGATGTCTGGACGGAAGTCGGCCGCTACACCATCACGCCGGTCGAGCAAGCCCCGCCGCCCCCTCCCCCGCCGCCGGTCAACAGCAAGCTGACCGGCCTAGTTGTCGCCAACCTCAGCCCGGCGTTTGATCCGAACGTCAAGCAATACACCGTGCCGATGCCGGCCAATTGCTCCGTGCCGGTGAAGCCGACGGTGGCCGACCCCAGCAATCCCAATCTGAAACTGTACGTGTCCAGCAATCTGACCAGCAGCGGCGCGACGGTGAACGCCTGGGTCTGCGGCAACCAGCCGAAAGTGGAAATCGTCATTTACGATGTGTGGACGGAAATCGGCCATTACACCATCACGCCGGTTGGCGAGCCGGTGGCGACGCCGACGCCCACCCCGACGCCAACACCCACGCCCGTCGTCGCCGATCCGCCGACCGAGCAAATCCCCAACACCGCACAGCCGACGTTGCCGCTGCCCGCCGCGTCGCCGGTGGACAAGCTGACCGCCGTGCGTTTCTTGGAGCAGGCGACTTTTGGGCCTACGCCGGCCGAGGTGGCGGCGCTGCAAGCCGACGGCTTGGATTTGTGGCTGGCGAAGCAATACAACCTGCCCGCGACGACC
>JBJSYU010000157.1:0-5827 GCA_046089945.1 Candidatus Methylumidiphilus sp. | reverse complement strand
ATTCATGTCTATAATCAATCGCAATAACACTCCAAAACAATAGTATATTGCTGTGATACAGCTGATACATAAGGCCCTCAGCGACGAGGATATCGGAACGATCCTCGGCACGGATGCAAAGATTATTAGATACTCGGAGCTCAGGCATATAGACGATCTGGACGAGCTCCTCACAATGGATCTAGACTACTGCATTGTCCTATACGAAGACAGACCCAACAAAGGACACTGGGCCGCCCTGTCAAGATACAACGGTATATACGAGCACTTTGATTCCTATGGCAATAAGCCCGACAAGTCGCTTGAGTGGGTCAATCTGAAGATGAGGAGAATGCTAAACGAGGCGACGCCATACTTGGCTAATCTTCGCCATAAGAAGAACTCCTTGCAGGCGGGAGAAATCTTCGGTTTGGAACAGTTTAAAGTAC
Organism: Candidatus Methylumidiphilus sp.; assembly: GCA_046089945.1. Lineage (GTDB taxonomy): Bacteria > Pseudomonadota > Gammaproteobacteria > Methylococcales > Methylococcaceae > Methylumidiphilus. The sequence goes on along the minus strand of JBJSYU010000157.1, from coordinate 5,399 downwards.
GCCTGTTCGCTGACATCGATCCAGATGTCGAAGAATTCGTCAAACTGCTTGATTTCTTCGCCGGACTTGATTTTCTCTGCCAGCTTTTCGACGACTTTCTCAATCGCGCCTAGGCCGGTGGTGTACATCAAGTGCTGGTATTCAGTGGTTTTCGCGGCATACACCGACAAATCATCAAAACCGCGCAGCAGCAGTTCGATTTTCTCGCGGTCTTTGCCGACCGGCGGCGCGTGGAAAGCTTTGCCTAGGGTATTGTCGAAGGCGTTGAACAGCGCGTGGTAGACTTTGATGAAAGATTCCGGGCGGCCTTCGGCAAACTGCGGAAAGGCGTTCCAGCCGGTTTTGGCGGCATCAGACCAGGGTTTGCCAAACTGCTGGCTGGCGCCGGTATATAGCTCCAGCAACTTTTGGCCTTGTTCCATCGCCAGCTTGATGGCTTCCTGGTCAAAGCCGAACACTTGGTCGATCAGCGCTTTGGCGCGGGCCGGGTCGAGATACTCGGCATAGGCTTGCGGATTGATGGCGCGCTCTTGCGCCGCTTTCAGCAGCGGCAACCACAGGTCGTAGGCTTTGGTGTAGGCATTAGAGCCGCCAAGCATTTTAGTGAAGCTGTCGCGCAGCAGCGTGGTGTTGTCAGGGCTGTTGCCGGACAGGGAATTCAGCAGGGCTTTAGACCAAGTGGCATAGAGGTTTTGTATGCCATCCGCGCCCGTGGCGGGTGGGTATTGCTGACCCCAAAATGCCTGCGCCTGTTTGGCGGATTCCAAAAATCCGTTGTACAGGTTTTGCTGCGCTTTTTGCCAAGTTTCAAAATAATTTGTTGCATTGTCCATAGCGGTTTCCCCTTGTGGAGTGTGTGTGCGACTACGCTGCCGACTGCCGCCCTGTGGCGTTGAATGCAAAGTCCGGCAGCGGCGGCGGGAGGCTATTTCTTTGCCGATTGTTGCAGGAATTCTGAAAACGCCTTGACCAGTTCTTTGCTCTGGGCCAATTGGTTTTCCAGCGTCTTTTCCCAAGCCTGCTGAATCTTCAGCACTTCATCGTTGAAAAGTTCGGACGAGCTGATCACCGTGGTGAACCAAGCGTTGAACAGCTTGGCCAATTCCTTGCTTTGCGGGGTGTCAACAGCGGTGGCGGTGGTCAACAAGGTTTCTTGAGTCTTTTTCATCGACTCCAACCAATGTGCGCGGAACGCTTCCTGGGTTTTCAGTGAACTTTCCACGAATTCTTTTTGGGTTTTCGCCCAAGCGTCAAAAAACTCTATGCCTTTTTCCATTGTCGTGTCCTCATCAAGGGTTGTGGGTGGGTGTCGGCGGCTTGAGGCAACAGGCCGTCAACTGCTGGGTTTCAACTGCTGGATGGCCTGAATGAAGGAGTTGGCCACGTCGGCGTTTAATTTGATTTGTTTGTCGATAATGTCATGCCAAGCCTGTTGGGCTTTTTCGCCACCTTCGGTGAACAGCTTAAGTTGGACATCGCTGACCATGGCTTTTAGAGCTTGGTTTTCCGCTTTCAGGCGGGCGTTTTCATCGGCCAGCTCGGCGTATTTGGCGCTGGTCACAAAACCCAAAGCCTTGTACCAGTCGTCTAGGCGCTCGCACATGTCGGCGGAATAGGGAAAAGCCTTGCCATACTCGGACAAGCCCCAAAATTTCTTGGCGGCCTCGATCCCTTCCTGCTGGGCTTTTTGGGCAAATTCGGCATAACCGGCGCGAAACAGCGGGTTGCCGAACAAGTCCAGCATATTCTTGAACAGGTCTTCATTGTGCATGGCGCAGGGTTTCTCAGGGCTAGGTTTGTTGTGGTTCGTCCAGTGCGGGCGGCAGGGTTTCAGGCTGGGATTCTTGTCGCGGTTCGGCGGGGTTGCCTAAGCCGGTCTCGGCCAGTTTCCAGAATGTCCACGGGTTGACCGCCATCTTGGAAAACATCTCGACTTCGGTGACCGAGCCGACTTGTTTCAGCCAGGAACCCAAGAAGCCAAAGTAATTCTTCAAGTCCCAGCCGGAGTTGACCAGAAACGGCAAGGCGCGGTTGAGGTCGCGGATGTAAGCCCTAAGCACATAGGCGACGTTGATGTCCGGGTCGCCAAACTGGCTGAGGTGGGCTTTCAGCTTTTCGTATTCTTCTTCGTCCAGCCGCAGCGTGACAGGCTTGAGCGCCATAGATCCTCCGGGGATATTTCGTCTGTATGCGCAATGTAGTACCAAAGTAATCGCTCTGTCAAGCAGAATTGCGCAGCCCGCAAAAAAAAGCCCCGGCATCCTGTGCCAGGGATGCCGGGGCAATGTTGGCGGCGGCGTCCTTGTTGGACGCCGCTGGATTCTAGCTTTCCTGCCGGAGCGGGCTAGGCGCTATTGGTGGTGGACGCCGGCCGGGGCGGCGCCGCCTGAGGTCTGCACTGGATCTTTTTGGAGGACGATGCGGTCGTCGATGCGCAGCAGGGTGATGCCTTGATCCATGACATAGCGGCATTCGGCCTGCTTGGCGCTGCCGACGTTGTTCCAGGTCAGCTTGACGAACAGCCGGTGGTCGCTGTCGGACTCGTGGGGGGTGTAGGGGTTGGCGCCGACTTCTTGCTTGACCGCCGCCGTGCATTTGTCCAGCGCCAGGCTGCTGAGCATGCTGGAAGCCATCAGGAACGCGCCGGATTGTTTTTCTTGTTCGGTCTCTTTGGTGGCGGCGATGATGCCGAAGCCGACCAGCATGACGCCGAACACTGCGATTAAGCCTTTGACTACTTGTGATTCCATGGGTCGCCTCGTGTTGTTGTGTGGTTTAGGTGAGCGGCGACTATAGCAAAAAACCTTGCGCGACAGCAGTTTTTCAGTCGCCCCCGCCGCCGCAGCCCCCGCCACAGCCGCCATCCCCCCCATCGCCGCCACCGCCGCCATCGCCGCCGTCGCCGCCGGAATCGCCAAAGCCGTCGGTGCCGCCATCGACGCCGCTGTCGGCAAAATCGCCGCCGCAGTTGACGCCGCCGACGCCGCCTTCGCGCAGCGCGGCGCAGTCGGCCGCGTAGCGGAAGCCGTCTTCGATGTTATGTTCGCCGTCCAGCGCGAACAGCAGCGGCAGGCGATCGGGCTTGCGCGGGTCTATGCCTTCTTCCTTGCAGGCATGCCACCACACCCGGCGCAGGCCGGCGTTGCTGGCACGTTGCGCCGGCTTGAGCGCGACGGCGGGGGTGTGGTGGAAAAAGCGGCCGAAGGCTTGTTGGCAAAATGCGTGGTAGTTGCGGGTGTAGAGGATGAACTCGTGCCAGAGGTCGTCGGCCAGCTGCGAGGGCATGGAGACAAATTTGCGGCCGGATTTCAGGTAGATCAGAAAATACTGGCGCAGCGCCTCGGCGACGCGCAGGCGGTCTTGCTCATGCAGTTCCGGGCGTTTGCGCGCCAGCTTGTCGAGTAGGCCGGGCGGGAAGGCGTAATGTTCGATGAACTCGGCGCGGCGTTGCCGGACATCCTGCGACCAGAGCGCGTAACCGAGGACGGCGGCGGCGAACAGAGTCGCAATCAGGACTAATGACATGGTGGCTCCTCGGCAAGATGGCTAGGGTCTTAAGGGGCTGCGCGGCAAGGCGACCTCCCGCCGCGCCGCCGCCCGCTCAGTCGTTGTAGCCCCGCGCCAGCAAGGCAAAGGGGTCTTTTTGCAGTTTTTCCAGTTGTTTGATGACACGGCGCTGCGCCGCCGGGCTGTCGTAGGGGCCGGGGATGTAGCAGGGGTTGCCGTCTTTGCCGAACCCAAACACCGCGTCGCTCTCCGAGGCGTCCACGTCGCCAAACAGCAGCTTGGCGATTTTGTAGTCCTCGTGCGGCGGCAGGCCCAGTTCGTCGGCATAGGCCACCGCCATTTCCACCAGCTTGCGCAGATAAGCCGGTTCGACCGGGGCAAACTGCTCTTCGGAGATGTGCAGGAAGTTTTCCAACTGCACGTTGTAGCGATCTGGCTCCATGAAGGCGTACAGGGCGTTTTTGACGCCTAAGCAAAAGGTGTCCACCAGGAACACCGCCACGGCATAGCGGCCGTCGGCCAGCTTACGGCTGAACCACACCGAGCCGATGCCTTCGTCAAACAGCCCTTCCGGGACATAGACATCGGCGATGGGCGCGGCGGCGGCTTGCAACCATTCGGCGGCGGCCATCGCCGAACGCGCCGCCGCGCCGCCGGTTTTTTTGTGGTCTTTGCGCTTCGCCGCCTTCTTCGCCCGCTTTTGTTGCAGTGCCTTGGAACTGAGAGCCATGCTGCCGTCTCCGGTTGTCGGTTAAAAAAGGGCGCATTGTAACGCCGCCACGCCGCGTTTAAACCTTGTGTTTGATCGGGTCATTTATCTTTGCCGCCAAAGCCGGCGATAATCCGCGCTCCTTATCAACCGACCCGGCAGGCTGAAGCACATGATCCGATTGCTCCGCGAACTCGTCCAACACGGCTTGGCCCAGCAAGTCCCCGCCACCGGGCTGGGGGTGTTCCGCATTTTGGTGGGCTTGGTGATTTTACAGGAGGTGTTGTTTCTGTTTTATTTCCGCCATCTGGTGTTCGACCGCGTGCCGTTTGTGGATCAAGCCTCGCCAATGGTGGATTTGTTTTTGGCGCTGTGGGCGGTGCTGGCGGTCTGCTTGACGCTGGGGCTGCGCACACGGCTGGCGGCGGTGGGCAATTACCTGCTGTGGCTGGTGTTTGTCGGCTTCACGCCGATGTGGCTGGATTTTGACGGCGGCTTCGACCAGATGATGACCGGCATCAGTTTTTTGCTGATGTTTTTGCCGGCCGAGCGCGGGCTGGCGCTGGACGGACTGCGGGCGAAGCTCAAATACTCGGCGCCGGGCCGGCCTTTTGAGCCGCAGGCGACGGTGTCGGTGCTGTGCTATCTGCTGCCGGTGGCCATCGTGCTGGGGTTGCTGTATCTGGACGCCGGCATCCACAAGCTGTCCGCCGAGTTTTGGCGCAACGGCATGGGGGCGTGGCTGCCGCCTAGCCATCCGTATTACATGTCGCCGCTGGCGATGGACTGGCTGCGCGAGAACGAGTGGCTGGAGCGCGGCATCGGCTATGCGCTGATTGCGTTCCAGTTTTTGTTCCTGCCGCTGCTGTGGTTCCGTTTTGCGCGGGTGCCGCTGCTGTTGGTCGGCGTCTGTTTCCATTTCGGCATCGTGCTGTCTTTGAACATTTACCAGTTTGGCTTTGGCATGTTGGCGCCTTACGCCTTGCTGGCGCCGTTTTCATGGTGGCGGGCGCTGCGTTTCCGTTCGCCCAGATTGACGGTGTACTACGACGGGCTATGCCCCTTGTGCAACCGCACGGCGATTATCTTGGGGCATTTCGACGGCTGCGGCGCGTTGGCATTCAAGGATTTGCAGACTCATGCGAAAGACTGCCGGGCCTTGGACGCGATACCGGAGGCGGAG
>JBJSYU010000156.1:0-2831 GCA_046089945.1 Candidatus Methylumidiphilus sp. | reverse complement strand
TCCGCAGGAAACCTGCAAGGTGCAACGAACGGCGTAGAGTCATTGTGGTAGCCATGGCGAGAGGCGGAGCGCAAGCGGAGTCTCGATGGCGTGGCGGACGCAGGACGGCGCAGGCCGCCCGCAGGGCATGGCGGTGCCTTGGCGGAAGCTGAAACCTGTCGGAACAGGTTTCAGAATCGACCGCTCGGCACTCCCCTTAACTGCTGAGAGTTAAGCCGTTCATGCTTCGATACCTCAGCACGAACGGCTTAACTTAACGGCATTGGGTTTGCAAGCCCATCGCTTACGTTTGCGATTCGCAGCCGGGTTTAAACGTTACGGACGGGGCTTCAAGCCCCATACGGCAAGGCCGGGATTAACCAAGAAACCCCAATTCAACCCCCCACCACCACCGATTGCACGGCGCTGAACTCGCCGTTGGCTTTGTCTTTGTCCCGCCAGCGGATGCGGTAGTCGCGGGTTTCCGGGGTGTCGAGGATGGCGACGGGGCGGTCGTCGTAGCTGGGTTTTTGCGTGTAGTTGCCGAGGAATTCCCACGCGCCGCCGTTGCTGCGGTTTTCTACGCTGATGCCGCTGTGGGCGTATTTGTTGTTAAAACCACGGAAAACACGGACTCCACGGAAGTAAAGCGTTGTTTTTCCGTGTCTTCCGTGCTTTCCGTGGTTCATGCTTTTTACGGCCATGCGTGCGGCTTTAAGTTGGAGCGCAGGGGCTTTGCACGGGGGCACGCGGCTTCCGCGCTTCGATCCAGTCGCCGCGAGGGCGCGGCTCCCACGAGGCTTTGGCGCGGCAAACCCACCTCTGCGTAACATCGGTCTGTAATTGCGCGGTGCGCAACTGTCGCAAAGCCGGTGGGGTGTGTGGGTCAAGCTTGGCGCGAACGTTCAGCCGCACAGGCGGGCGTTCATGTCGGCCCGCCGTCAAAGTCGCGGCGGGCGCTGCCGGTGCCGGCTTGCCAGGCTCGGCCGACCAAGGCGCTGCCGGGCAGGCAGGCGCCGAGCAGCAGGGCGCTGAACATCAGGCCATACGACAGGCAAAACACGGTGCCGTAAACTGCCGCGCCGAAGGGGTTCAGCGTGGGGGTTAGGGCGGTGTCGCGCTCGGCTGCGGTTTCGACCGGCTGTAATTGCAGGGACAACGGGGCTTCGGCGGGGCCATCATGGCTGGGCGGGGCGGCGGTTTCCGGGGCTGCGGCGGGCGCTGGGTTGGCGGCGGATTCAATGTCTTGTGCGCCGGTTTCGGCGGCGGGTTTGCGCGAGAAGGCGACGGTTTTTTTGCGGGCCATAGGTTTCAGATCTCCAACAGTTCTAGGGCAAGGGCGCGGATTTCTTTCGCCGCCGCGCCTTTCGGCTCCACTTCCAACACCGACTGGCCGCTGGCCGCGCTTTCGGCGAACACCACGCGCTGGCTGACCACGGACGCCGCCAGCGGAAACGGGTAGCCTTGCAGCGCGAGGGCCACGTCGCGGCCTATCGCGGTGTTGCCGATTTTGCGGTTGATGGCGAAGACGCTTTTGAGGTGTTCTTTGAACACGGTGGCTTCGCCAATCAGTTTGATGATTTCTTCCGCCGCCCAGATATCGTAGGGCGAGGGCTGCACGGGAATCACCACCAAGTCGGCGGCCATGATCGCCGATTTCGCCAGATCGTTGGCGCGCGGCGGGCCGTCGATGACCACGTGCGCGTAGCCGGCCGCCAGTCCGGGGATGTCTTTGTGCAAGGTCGGCTTGGCCATGCCAACGACCGGGAACAGGCTGTCGCCCTGCCGCGCCGCCTGCCAGTCCAAGGCGCTGCCCTGCGGGTCGGCATCGACCAGCAAGGTGCGCTGGCCCAGCAAGGCCAGCGCGGCGGCGAGGTTGACCGACAGCGTGGTTTTGCCGACGCCGCCTTTTTGGTTGAGTATCGCGATTATCATGGGGTTTTCTAGTCCTCGGCCAGCCAAGCCTCGGCCCAGCCTTGTTGTTCCGGCGTGTAAAACTTCACTTCCGCCACGCGCATGCCCGCGCTGAAAAACATCAGCAATTCATCGCGCCAGCGCAGCTCGGCGACGATGGCGATTTTGACGACGTCCTCGTCGTGTTCCATCATGAAACTGAGGTCGCCCCAGCCGCGCGCTTTTTCAAAGCCGGCGAAGCTTTTGCCGACAATCAGCAGTTTAACGCGGCCGACTTCGGCGATGATGCGCCCGGATTCGCGCAGCATTTGGTCGTAGTCGTGCTTGAGCAATTGGCCTTGCACGGTGATGGTGGCGATATTGCCTTGGTGGGTCAGGGTGGCGGTCATTGGGGCGTGTCCAGTTTAAAGGTTGGGAAAAAGCTTTAGGAATATCTGAATTAAGTCCCCTCGCCCTTTGGGGAGAGGGCTAGGGAGAGGGGGAATTTATTGATTTGTAAGACCCTCTCCCCAACCCTCCCCCTGCAAGGGGGAGGGAGTTTGCCCCTCACCCTAACCCTCTCCCCACAGGGGCGAGGGGACTCGTTCAGCGCCTCTTTAGCTTAGTGGAAGTCCAAGGCTAAGCCTAGGGTTTGCGCGGGTTTGGATTCACAGCTTTGTCAACGCGCTGCAACCGTCCTGTCATGCGCTTTCCGTATCGTAGTGGGCATCTACGCACCAACGGAAGCCCACATGCCTGCCTCGATCAACCAACCACTGTCCACCCGCCCGCGCCGCTATGTCGCCGAAATCGCCGGCGATTTAGCCACCGTCCATGCCGTCCAAGCCTTGCGCTACCATGTGTTCGCCGAGGAAATGGGCGCCCATTTGCATTCTGTCATCGAAGGGCTGGACTGCGACGATTTCGACGACTATTGCGACCATTTGCTGGTGCGCGAC
>JBJSYU010000155.1:0-3946 GCA_046089945.1 Candidatus Methylumidiphilus sp. | reverse complement strand
ACAAACCCCGGTGTTTCCAGGGGGCTGGGGGATTCGACCAACCCCTCCTCCTGTTGGGTAAGGGGCGGGGTGGGCGGGGGCGTCCCTCCCTCTCCCGCCCCGGCCACACCGGCCGCACCGGCCGCCAAAGCCAGCGGCGCGGCCGGCGCGGCTTGCAGCCTGGGCGGGCAGGCGGACAGCTATGTCTTCGCCGTGAGCTGGCAACCGGCCTTCTGCGAAAGCAAGCCCGACAAGCCGGAGTGCAGCATTGACGACCCCAAGGTTTACCAAGCCACTCATTTCACGCTGCACGGCCTGTGGCCGAACAAAACCGCCTGCGGCACCAATTATGGCTATTGCGGCGCAGTCAAAGACAAGCCCGCAGAATTCTGCGGCTATCCCGCCGTCGAACTCAGCCCCGAAGTGCGCAGCCAACTGGCGATTGTGATGCCCAGCGTCGCCTCCGGCTCGTGCCTGGAGCGCCATGAATGGCACAAGCACGGCACCTGCCAAAGCGGCACGCCCGACCAATACTACGCGCTGGCCACCCGGCTGGTGCGCGAATTCAACGACAGCGGCGCCGCCGCGTTCATGGCCGAGCATATTGGCCAGCAAGTCAGCCTGGAAGATTTCCGCGCCGCCTTGGACCAGGGCTTAGGCGCAGGCGCCAGCCGCCATGCCAAGCTAGGCTGCAAAGACGGCCTGCTGGTGGACATCTACATCAACCTGCCCGCCGAACTGAAACCGGACGCCAGCCTCAAGGATTTGCTCGCGCAAAGCCCCGACGCGCCCGCCGACAAGACCTGCGCCAGCGGCTTCCGCGTCGATCCCATCGGGCAATAAAAGCCCCACCCCAAGCCCCGCCCGGCCGGCGCCGCCGCGCCTGCCGGGCGGGCAGGCCACCGCCGCGCACGGATTATCCTCTGGCAATTGGATTGCGGGTTTTGAGCAGTTTGCTTGAAAATTGCCGATATCCGCACATTTTTGTTCAAAAACCTCGTCGGCCCCACGCTAAATATGGAAAAACCACCCGCCAACCGATATACTTCATCGGCAACTGATGGCGCTTCCGAACACAATTCTGGATGCGAGTCCAGTTGCCCTTGATGCTGCCGCTTACGGCGAGTTCCGCCGGATGTCAAGTCTGTGGAGAAATCGTGAGACCTGGGAAGGCATGCAGCGTAAAGCTTCCCGCGAGGGGAGCTTTTATTGGCGAAAACCAAGCCGTTTCCCGGTCAGCCGCTATGAAGCAGGGAAGTCAGCAGCAGATTTGCCTGCATGTCAGGCAAGTTTGTGCGGGTATGACAGAACGGCTTTCCCATGTAAAATCCATGCAGACCCGCAGCCTTCCGCAAATGTCATTGCTGCCTGCCCCGTTCCGCCTGATTTAAGGCCAGCCTCATGCCCCAGCCCGCCCATTCGCCTCGCCCCCCTCCCGCAGACTTGGATGCTGCGCGGTCGGCCCATCCGCCAGGATCATCCCCTTGTTAATGCCCAACCTGGAAAGTAAGACGGCGGCAGTGGCCAGCGTCTGCGCCTGGCTGGGCCTTGGGCGCGGCGCGGGCGGTTATTTTCCTGGCTGGACGTTGTGGGCGACGGTTTTGCTTGCCGCTTTCGCCCTGCTGCCCAGCGCACAATTGGCGTCCGCGCTGCTGCGTCCGCCGCCGGAGCTGTGGCAACAGATCCGTCCGCAGTTGCCAGGGCTTTTCTCCAATTCCTTAGGGCTGGCCGCCGCCGTGGCGCTCGGCAGCGGGCTGTTGGGAACGGGCTTGGCTTGGCTGACCACCCTGTGCGACTTCCCAGGGCGGCGTTTTTTTAGCTGGGCCTTACTGCTGCCCATCGCCATGCCCGCATATGTGCTGGGCTTCGTGGCGCTTGGGCTGTTCGACGCCGGCGGCCTGGGACAAAGGCTATGGCTGGCTTGGCAAGGCGGCACAGCCGACCCCATCCCCATCCGCTCGTTTGGCGGGCTGTCCGCCAGCCTCAGCCTGTCGTACTACCCCTATGTTTACTTGGCCGCCCGCCAAGCTTTCCAAACCCAATCCGGCCCCGCTATGGAGGCGGCGCACAGCCTAGGCGCCGGGTTGTTCAGCGCCTTTTTCCGGGCCGGCCTGCCCGCCGCCAAACCCTGGATCGCCGCCGGCTTGGCGGTGGTCATAGCGGAAACCTTGGCCGACCTAGGCGTCGTGTCAATCTTCCGCTACGAAACCCTCTCCTCGGCGCTATACGCCAACTGGCAAGGACTGCCAACGACGCCGGCCTCGGCGCATCTAGCCGGCTGGCTGCTGCTGCTGGCCTATGCCACGCTGGCCTTCAAGCAGCGCCAACGCAATCTACAAAACCATTACCAAAGCGCCAATCCAAACCGGTCAGCCAACCCCCGCCGCCTGCCCCACTATCTGGGCATGATGGCCTGTGGCACCGCCGCGCTGGTATTCGCCCTGGCCTTCGCCATCCCGATCCTGCAATTGTTGGTTTGGTGGGCCGCAGACACCGCCCACGCTTTCGACGGGCGCTTCGCCAGCGCACTCTGCCACAGCCTGCTTTTGGCCGGCGCCGGGGCTGGCCTGATCTTGGGGGCGGCGTTGGCGGTCAGTCTGGCCAAACGCCAATATGATTGCGGCGGATTTGTCCTGCTGGCATATCTCGCCAACATGGGGCATGCCCTGCCGGGCGCCGCCTTGGCGGCGGGGCTTGCGATTCCAGCGGTAAGCCTGGACAACGCCTTGGCGGATCTGGCCAAGGCTTGGGCCGGCGCCGACGCCCTGCCCATGTTAAGCGGCGGGCTGGGCCTGCTGCCCTTGGCTTACCTGGTCCGTTTTCTCGCGCTGGCGTTCACCTCGACCGACAACGCCTTCCGGCGGGTGACGCCAAACCTGGAAGCCGCCGCGCAAAGCCTGGGGGCGCGTGGCTACACCCTGTGGCGGCAAGTGCATTACCCGCTGCTGCGCGAAGGTTTGCTGGCGGCCTTCCTGTTGGCGTTTGTCGCCATTTTGCAGGAGCTGCCGATGACCTTGCTGCTGCGTCCCGCCGACTGGGACACGCTGGCGACCAGCCTGTTTGCGCTGGGCATGGCCGGGGAATCGCAGCAGGCCGCCCTCCCCGCCTTGGCCTTGGTGCTGGCCGGGCTGTTGCCGATCATCGCCTTACTTCGTGGCATGGGATACCGTCATGGCTAACCGTTTGGAATTGGCTAAAGCCAGCATCGCCCACGGCGGGCAGATGTTGATACGCGACGTGTCGCTGCGGCTAGGCGCCGGGCGCATCGGCTGTCTGCTGGGGCCGGGGGCCTGCGGCAAATCCAGCCTGCTACGCGCCATCGCGGGATTCGAGCCGCTGGCCCAAGGCGCCATCCACATCGACGACGCCCGCGTCAGCTCGCCGGAAACCCACATTTCGCCGGAATTGCGCGGGCTCGGCATGGTGTTCCCCGACTGCGCCTTGTTCCCGCACCTGACCGTCGGGCAGAACGTGGCGTTTGGCCTGCGCAAGCTGGGCGGCAAGGAACAGGCGAAACGCTTGGTCGAGGCCATGCACAAAGTCGGCCTGCGCGATCTGCGCGAGATGGACAGCCGCTACCCCCACCAACTGACCGGCGAACAACAAATGCGCGTGGCCTTGGCCCGCGCGCTGGCCCCCCGCCCCCGGCTGCTGCTGCTCGACGACCCCTTTGCCCGGCTAGACCGCAGCCAACAGGAACGCCTGCCCGCCGAAATCCGCGACATCCTCAAGGAAGCCGAAGTCACCGCCTTGCTGGCGACCCAAGACCAGTCCGAGGCGCTGGCCATGGCGGACGAAATTGGCGTGATGTCTACGGGACGCCTGCTGCAATGGGGCGACGCCGAGAGCATTTACCAGCGCCCCGCCAACCGCTTTGTCGCCAATTATGTCGGCCAAGGCGCGATTTTGACGGTGCAGATGGCCCTAGGCGTGGGCATCATCAGCGAAATCGGCGCATTGCCCTTGC
>JBJSYU010000154.1:0-5445 GCA_046089945.1 Candidatus Methylumidiphilus sp. | reverse complement strand
AGTTACTTAGCTATTACATTTTATTTAGTAGAATATTTTTTGTGCATAGGCACTTACCAGCATAAAGTCTGTAGAGTTCGACGGGAAGCGAACCTCACCGTTCGCGGTGTAATTGACAAAAAATGGCACACAAAATGACGGAACAACTCATTGCCTCAAAAATTCAGCAGTCAAAATCAGAGCCGATCAAGCAAGAACTGTTGTTTTTCTTGGAGTATTTGTTGACCAAGCAAAATACGAAGCCAACCGGAACCACTACAATAATTCCTCGCTTCGGCTGCGCCAAAGGCACTTTCAAAATGGCTGATGATTTCGATGCGCCATTGGAAGATTTTGCGGATTATGTGCAGTGAGTTTATGGCTAGACACATATACGCTTCTTTAATCTTGTAGGGTGCGCACGCGCACCTTTAACGACTCAATAGAATTGACCCGCATGGCTCACAGCCGCTTTGAAAGCATAAATCCATGAACACCATGACCTACAAAGGCTATACAGCCGAAATACAATACAATGCCGAAAACCACAGCTTTGTCGGCCATCTGATAGGCATTGATAATGTGGTGTTTCACGGGGAAAGTGTGGCGGAATTGGAGGCTGAACTGCAAGCGGCCGTGGAACAGTATCTTAGTGTGCAAACCCATCAGGATAGCCCGCCGCAACAGACAAGACAGGCGCATACATCATCGAAACCGCCTGTGGATTTAGTCGCTTTAGCCAAAACACAAGGCAGGCACTTGGCAGATGTCTTGAGCGATGCCATACGCGAAGCCGCAAAGACCCGCACTAAACAAGAAAAAATGGACATTTTGGTCAGTGCGGGCATTCTTGATAAAGATGGCTACCTTTCAGCAAAGTATTTTTCAGAGGAGACTGTAGCAAAAGACAAAGCCTTGTCCAAAGGCAGGACACTCTAGTCATGTATTCATCGAAACCTGCGTATGTGTTCGGATTTCATGGCTTGGATGAAACCATTGGCATTGATGTCATTAACAATCGTCGCCAATTGCAACATAGCACCAACGCTTACGATTGGCTGGGCCATGGCGTATATTTCTGGGAAAACAATTACGAACGCGCCAAGCAATACGCCGAGCAAGCGAAAGAACGCAAAGACTCAAGCATCGACAAGCCTTTTGTGATTGGCGCAATTATTGATTTGGGAGAATGTTTAGACCTTCTCGACCAGAAATGGTTGGATTTCCTCGCCGTTAGCTACGAAGATTTGAAAAGCTCCTTGCCATTTAAAGCACATCTGGATTTTCAAGCCATTAACCAAGATGGCTTCGATGACCATTTTTCGGATGCGTACAAGATGGGTGAATTTCACAACATAATGCGCAGACACCAGCTTCCAAAAAACGAACCATTTGGCCCAAATGATTTCGACTTCAAGAAAAGAGAATTAGATTGTGCAGTTATTCGACATGCCCATGAATTAGCCACTAGAAGTGGCTTCTCGTTTGACTCGGTACGTGCTGCGTTCTGGGAAGGCAATGAGCTATATCCGAATGCTGGCTTCAAAACACACAACCATATTCAAATTGCCGTCATCAATCCTAATTGCATCAAAGGCGTATTCTGGCCTAGAGAAAAAATATAGATTCATTCAACGCTGGCTACTAGCACTAAAAGCTCAATTATCCATGCCCTACAGCAATTTCACCCTCAAGAAAGTCCAAAAAGATTTCGGTGTGCAGATCATCGAAAAAATTGGGCTGTTCTCTGATATAGCTTCGCGTGACATCAGCGAGCATCTGAAGGAAACGTTGCGGGATAATGTGGCGTTGGCGGCGGCGATTAACACCGAAAAAGCGCGTTCGGAATTGATTATTGCGCCAGTGCTGATCGAACTCAGAAAGCAGTTTGCCAAAACCATCAGCCTGTTTTCTGGTGTCGAATTGAATGTTGACAAAGACCGTGAGTTGGCTGGATTTTGTGACTTCATTGTCAGCCAATCCGCCGAGCAACTGTTTTTAAGCGCTCCTGTCATTGCCGTAGTCGAAGCGAAGAACGACAATATGATGAATGGCTTAGGGCAGTGCGCCGCTGAAATGATCGCGGCAAATCTGTACAACGCCCAGGAAGGCGTGGTATTGACAAAAATTTATGGTGCGGTGACATCGGGCCATAATTGGAAATTCATGAAGCTTGAAGACAATGCTGTTTATATTGATATGGATGATTACTCCATCAAAGAGATAAGCAAAATAACCGGCATTTTGTGCGCGATGATCGAACAAAATGCTTAATGCAATAGGACTAAATGAAAACCACCGCTGTGCGCTATAATCCTGCCACTTTTCCCCCGCTACGCGAACGATGGCGTGCTTGGACTGGGCTATCCTCATAATAGGCCGGGCAACTGCGGTTGACCGGCAGCTTCTTTTTGGGCAAGCAAGCAGGCGCTTAGGGTCTGCCGCCCGTATCCAGCGAATAAACACATGACTCCCGAACAATTCCAACAGTACGCCGACTTAGGCTATAACCGCGTTCCTTTGGCCCGGCAAGTCCTTGCCGATTTGGACACGCCGTTGAGCGCTTACTTGAAACTCGCCGACGCGCCTTACACCTATTTGTTTGAATCGGTGCAGGGCGGCGAGCAATGGGGGCGCTATTCCATCATTGGCTTGCCTTGCCGCACCATCATCAAAGTGCATGGGCAAACCATCCGCATTGAGCAGGATGGGCAGGCGCAAGAAACCCTCAGCGTGGATAATCCGCTGCGCTGGATCGAGGCCTATGCCGCACAACTCAACACCCCGAAAATACCCGGCCTGCCGCGCTTCACCGGCGGCTTAGTCGGGTATTTCGGCTATGAGACCATGGCGTATATTGAGCCGCGCCTGAAAACCAACAAACCCGACCCCATCGGCGCACCGGATATTTTGCTGATGGTGTCCGAGGATGTGCTGTGTTCGACAATCTCAGCGGCAAACTGCTGTTGATTACCCATGCCAACCCTGCCGAAGCTGACGCGCAAGCGCAAGCCGAGGCCAAGTTAGATGGCTGGGTGCAAGTGCTGCGTGAGAAAGCCTTGCCGCCGCGTGTCGGCCATCCGGCTAAACAAGTGGACGAGGCAGATTTTGTGTCTGGCTTCACTCAGGAAGGTTTTGAAAATGCCGTGCGCCGGGTCAAGCAATACATCGTCGAAGGCGACACCATGCAAGTGGTATTGTCGCAACGGCTGTCGATTCCCTACTCTGCGCCGCCGCTGGACTTATATCGCGCCTTGCGCTGCCTGAATCCGTCGCCGTATATGTTCAATCTGAATTTCGGCGATTTTCATGTGGTTGGCTCGTCCCCGGAAATACTGGTGCGCTTGGAAGATGAAACCGTCACCGTCCGCCCGATAGCCGGCACGCGCAAACGCGGCAAAACGGCGGAAGAGGACGAGGCATTGGAAAAGGAATTGCTGGCCGATCCGAAAGAAATCGCCGAGCATTTGATGCTGATTGATTTAGGCCGCAATGATGCCGGGCGCGTCGCCGAAACCGGCACCGTGCGCGTCACCGATAAAATGATTGTGGAGCGTTACTCGCATGTGATGCATATCGTCTCCAATGTCAACGCCAAGCTGAAACCCGGCTTGAATGCGTTTGATGTGTTGGCGGCGACGTTTCCGGCTGGTACGGTCAGCGGTGCGCCAAAAATCCGTGCCATGGAAATTATCGCGGAGTTGGAGCCGGTCAAGCGTGGGGTTTATTCCGGCGCAGTCGGGTATATCGGCTGGGGTGGCAACCTCGACACGGCGATAGCGATACGCACTGCGGTGATTAAGGACGGCACGCTGCACATTCAAGCCGGGGCGGGGATTGTCCACGACTCGATACCACTGAACGAATGGGAAGAAACCATGAATAAAGGCCGTGCGGTGTTCCGTGCCGTGGCCCTCGCCGAAGCCGGACTGGAAAGAGGAGAAGCAGTATGAGCATCCGCATTTTGATGATCGACAATTACGATTCGTTCACCTACAACTTGGTGCAATACCTCGCCGAATTAGGCGCGGCAGTCGAAGTTGTGCGCAATGACCAAATTACTGTCGAGGATATCGACACGATCAAGCCCGACAAAATCGTGATTTCGCCGGGGCCATGCACACCCAAGGAAGCAGGAATTTCGGTGGCGACTATTGAGCGCTACGCCGGAAAATATCCGATTTTAGGCGTGTGCTTAGGCCATCAAAGTATCGGCCATGCCTTCGGCGGCAATATCATCCACGCCAAGTCGATCATGCACGGCAAAACCTCGCTAGTGCATCACCATGATATTGGGGTTTTCCACGGCCTGAAAAACCCGTTGCAGGCGACGCGCTACCATTCGCTGGTGATTGAGCAATCGACAATGCCGGCTTGCTTGGAGTTGACCGCTTGGACGGAAAACGAGCGCGGTGAAGTGGATGAAATCATGGGGGTGCGCCATAAGACGCTGGATATCGAAGGCGTGCAATTTCACCCGGAATCGATTCTGACCGAACAAGGGCATGAGTTGCTGGCAAACTTTTTAAGGCGATGATGCTTACATGACAAACCAACCAACACAAGTCGATGCAGAAAAGTTTGTCGGGCTGCTGGATAAGGTATTTCAATTTGCCCAAACCGCCGAAGCATTGGCGCAGCGCATGGTCAAGGCTGTGCGCAATGTGGCGGTGTTAGGGGTATTGGCGGCGGCGTGGTTGGCGTATGGCGCGGTGCGGGATTTTGCCTTGTCGCCGTGGAAAACCTTGCCAATAGGTCTAGTGCTGGCAACGCCTGCTTTGCTGCTAGGCTGGTTGTATTGGTCTTTGCAGGATGCTTTGGGATTGCCTGCGCGTTTGCGCGAATCCGCCGCGAAAATTCAGGGAAAATCCGTGGAAGCTTGGCAGAGCGCGGCGGTTTTAAAAGCCAATGCCACGGCGCAAGGCAGCAAGCCAAAGCTTTCTGATTTGATCGGTGCAGGCAAAGCGGTGGCGGAATTGAAAAGCCATGGCGATGAGGCAATCGATATCGTTATCGAGTTGCGCAAGAATTTGCTGCTGGGCAATCCTTTCGCACTGATAATGATGGCAGTGGCGGGGGTGGCTATCGTCGCGGAGGTTTTGCTGGGTTTAGGCACTGGGCTTTTGCGGTTGTTGTGATACTTTTAATAGGACGCATATGATGGATATACCCACAGCGTTAAAAACTCTTTTGGCCGGTTATAATCTGGAATCCGCCGATATGGAAATCCTGATGCATACGATTATGTCGGGCGGGGCGACACCGGCACAAATCGGTGCGTTTTTGGTCGCATTGCGCGCCAAGGGCGAGACGGTGGACGAGGTTGCCGCCGCCGCACGGGTCATGCGCGAGATGGCGACGAAGATTGCGGTCAGCGGGCCGCATGTGATCGATACCTGCGGCACCGGCGGCGACGGCGCGCATACCTTCAACGTATCGACGGCGTCGATGTTCGTCGCCGCCGCC
>JBJSYU010000153.1:0-5890 GCA_046089945.1 Candidatus Methylumidiphilus sp. | reverse complement strand
AGGCGGCGTGCATGGAGGCGTTGATGGCGAGGATGTGGGTGCGCTCGGCGATGCCGTTGATGAGGTTGACCACGCCGCCGATTTCCTGCGAGCGCTCGCCCAAGCGCTTGATGCGCTTTTCCGTCTCGCGGATGGTGTCGCGGATGGTGGTGATGCCTTCGACCGTCCCCAACACCGTCTCTTGCGCCCGGTCGGTGTTGTGGATGGCCTGCTCGGCGGCCTGGTTGCAGGACAGCGCCAGCGTGGCGATGCCCTGCATGACTTCGGACGCCAGGCTGAGTTCGGCGGCGGCCTGTTCGACCTCAAGCTTCTCTTCCGTGGCCACGCCGATGACGGCGTCGGACTGGGTTTTCACCTGCCGCGAGATGGCGGCGACCTTGCCGGCGATGTCCACCACGCGGTTCATGACGTTGGCGGTCTCGGTGGACAGCATGTTCAGCGCGTCCGCCACCAGGCCGGTGATGTCCTCGGCCACCGGCACCTTGACCGTCAAGTCCTTGTTGGCGAGGCGGGCCACTGCCTGCATCAGCTCGATCACCGAGTTGTTGAGCTGCTCGTTTTCGCGGCGGACTTTTTCGCTGACGGCTTCGCGCTGGTCCACCATGATGTCGAACTGGCGGCCTAGCGCGCCGATTTCGTCGTAGGTTTCAAGATTGGCGCGGATCTTGTTGTCGCCCATCGCCAGCCGATCCATGACCGCCACCAAATGGCCGACCGGGCCGGTGATGGAGCGTGAGATCAGCACGGCAAGCAGCGCGGCGAACGCGAATATCAGCAAGATGACGCCTGAGGTCGTGTACTGCGCGGTGCGCGCGGCGCTGATCTTTCTCTCGAACAACTCTTTCAGCAGGGCGCTGCCATCGTCGGTGAACGCGAAGGCCGCGTCGATGGCCTGGGTCAACAGGCCGAAATACTCGGTCGAGGAATAGGTCAGGTTGGCGGCATCGACGATTTCGCTGCGCGCCAGCGGCAGCGACTTGTCCACCAAGGCGTTCATCTGCCGGGCCGACGCTTCCAGGCGGGTTTTCACCGCCGCCGGGGCGGAGATTTGGAATTGCTCAAGCTCTTGGTTGATGCTGTTGAGGCTTTCGCGCGCCCGATCCGCCATGCTGAACACGGCGGCGCGTTCTTGGACGGTGACGCCCTTGTCGCCGACTGCGGGTGGCTTGGACTGGGCGCGCAAAGTTTCGGCCTTGGCCAGCAGCGACGCGCCAAACCCGCGCGCCTGGCCGAGCTTTTCGCTGAGGATCGAGGATTCGATCAGGATGGCTTGGATCAAGTGGTAGGTGTCCGGGTCGGGGTCCAAGCTTAGGTGGGAGCCGTCGGCAATCAGCCGGATCAAGCGCAGCGCGTGGCTGTTCAGCCGGGTGTGCGCGTCCCAGCTTTGCTCGCGGCTGATCGTGCGCGACTCGACGCCTTGCTCGACTTTTACCCACTCCTCCTTGAATTGCCGCCAAACCTCCGCCGTGCCGGGGTAATCCAGTCCTTTGGACGCGGTGTCGTAGGCGGCGATAGCCTGATCGACGCGCGTCTTCTGTGCGCGGCGGTCTTTGTCCAGCGCCTCACGGCCGGCCAGCAGGCTGGCCGACAAGCCGCGGTGCTTCGCCGTGGCCCGGACCACGTCAACCATCTTGACGGCAGGCTCCATGCCTTTTTGTTCTTCCAGCGCCGTGTCGATGACGGCCTGCTCGCCGACGAAAAACAAATAAAACGGTATGGCGACCAGCACAAGGGCGATGACGCCCAAAATCGTTAGTTTTTGCCACAGGCGCAGCCGACCCAGCAAATCTGACAAGAGTTGTTTCATGGTTGAGTTGTCCTTGAACGGTTAAGCGTTGATGGAAGCGTTGCCATGCTGGGCGTCCCCGGCTTCCTGCCAGTTTTCGGCGCGCGGCAGAAGGTCTTGGATCTTGTCCAGTAGATCGTCCTCGCGCACAGGCTTGGTCAGATAGAAATCGATGCCCGCGTCCTGCGCCAGCTTGCGGTGGCGCAGCGTAGTCCTTGAAGTGATCATGATGATCGGCAGCGTTTTGCCGTCGGGTTGGGCGCGGATGTGCGCGGCCAGTTCGATGCCGTTCATGCGCGGCATTTCCAGGTCGGTCAACACAATCGCCGGCTTGGCTTGGGCCAACAGTTCCGCCGCGTCCACGCCGTCGTGCGCCGTGCGCACCTGGAAGCCGGCGTCCGTCAACAGCTGCTCCAAGGCGCGGCGGTTGCTTAGCGAGTCGTCCACCACCAGCACGGTTGGGATTCCCCGATCCGGCGCGTCGGCTTCGGGCTGCGTGGCAGCGACGTCCTGGCTGGTCGGCAGCGGCGGCGCCCGCAGCAAGTCGGGGATGTTGATGACGGGCGTCACCGTGCCGTCGCCTAAGATGGTCGCGCCGGCAATGCCGGGAATTTTGGCGAGGTAATGCCCTAGGCTTTTAATCACCACATCGCGGCTGTCGGTGATCACATCGACCAGCACGGCCGTCGTCTGCCCCTCGCTTTGCGCCAGCAGAATGGCGCCATGGGGCCGGCGCTCGCGGCGCTGGCCGGCGATATGCAGCAAGTCGCCCAGCATGACCGCCGGGTAAAGCTGGCCGTCCAACAATAATTTTTGCCCGTCTTCAGTGTCCAGCAGTTCGCCTTGGCTGGAATAGAACACTTGGCTGAGTCCCTTGTTGCCGATCACCACGCGGTGCTTGCCGACAGCGGCCAGCAGGCCGTGCGCCCGGCTCACCGGCAAGGGCACGCGCATTTCGACGGTCAAGCCTTGGCCTTCTTCCGAGCGCAACGCCAGCGAGCCGCCTAGCGCGGCCACTTGCGCGTTGACGGCGTCCAGGCCCACGCCGCGCCCGGAGGTGTGGGTTGATTGGCTGCGCGTGGAGAAGTTGGGGCGCAGGATCAGGCGTTGCAGATCCTCTTTGGACGCGGCTTGTCCCGCTTGCAACAGGCCGCGCTTTTCCGCCGCCGCGCGGATGGCGCCGAAATCCAGGCCACGCCCGTCGTCGCGGCAATGCGCCAGCAAGTCGTTGCCGTCGCTTTCAAAGTCGATGCTGATCCGGCCGGCCCCAGGCTTGCCCAAGACGGCGCGGTCTGCGTCGCTTTCGATGCCGTGGTCCACGGCGTTGCGCAAGACGTGCATCAACGGGTCGAGCAGGCTGTTGAGCGTGTCGCCGTCCACCAACAGGCGTCCGCCGCCTAGGCTGAGTTCAGCCTGCTTGCCGGTCAGCCGGCAGGTCTGCCGCAGGCTGCGGTGCAGGCGCGGGGCTATTGCGGCGACCGGGGACAGCTTTGTCCGCATCACCGCGTCTTGGGTGTCTACGGCCAAGCTTTGCTGGTATTCCAAGACCTCGTCCATGTAAACCAATTCTTTCCAGGCGTCCGCGCTCATTTCGCGGGCGTCCACGGCCGCCTCCACCATGCGGCGGCTGGCAGTGTGTAGTTCGTTGTACTGATCCATTTCCAATGCGTCGAAGTCTGGCGCTATGCCGCCGCGCCCGCGCCCGGACAGGTCGCGGAGATCGATTAGCGTGTCCAGTTCCGCGCCCAATTCCCGCAGCAGTTCAAACTGGGCTTGCATGGCGTTGATTTGGGCTTTCACCCGGCGCAGGCGCTCTTGCGCTTGGCTGTTGAGGATGATGCTCTCGCCGGACAAGCGGAACAGGTTTTCGACCAGTTCGCTGGAGACGCGCACCAAGGTGGCTTGCGCCGGGGTGTCGGCTTCGGCGGCGGGGGCTTCTTCGGCCTCTCCTGGCTCGGCTGATGTGCTGGACTGGCTGGCCTCATCGGGTTCCGGCAAGCCTTCGCGGTCGATCCGGTTGGCCCAGTCCAACACCGCCTGCAACACCGCCTGGGCGTCCGCCGGCGGCGGCCCCATGCCCAGCAGCGCCTCGCCCATGCCCTCCAGGCAGTCGGCGGCGTCGATCAGCGTGTCGAGCAGGGCCGGGGCGGGTAGCTTCCGCGCCTTGGCGCAGGCCAGCAGAATGTCTTCAAGCTGGTGGGTCAGCACCGCGACGCCTTTGATGCCGACGGTGTTGGCGGAGCCTTTGAGGGTGTGTGCGATGCGCTGGGCCAGTTCGATGTCTTGCATGCTGCCGGCCGCGCGCAGCCTCAGCACGGCTTCGGACAATTGTTGGATGTGACCCGGCAATTCCTGCAACAGGATGTCGAGCAGTTCGCGGTTGACGTCGTCGGGCAGCGCCAGCGAAACCTCGTCCGCCGTGGCGGCCTGTTCGCGCGGCGCCTCTTCCCGGCCCCAGGCGCTGGCATCGACGCCGCGCAGTTGCGCCAAAAGCTCGACGCCGGCCTCGGCGGACAACGGTTGCGGCCAGCGCGGGTCGCACACGCTGGCCAACAGGTTTTGGCTGAGGCCGCTGTCGGCAAAGTCGGGCAGGTAAGCGTTGACCGCATCCAGCCAAGCGCGCAGCAAGCCCAATTGGACGGCGTCCGGCGGGGCGGCGATGAACTGCCGGAGGTTGGCGTCCACGCCTTCGCACATTTTCGCCAGCCCGCTGAAGCCTACGGTTTCCGCCGCATTGGCAAAGCGCTGCAATTGCTCGCGGGTTTCTTCCAATGCCTCTTGCGCCGCGCCGGGGTCGTCCACCGCCTGTAGGCTGGCGCCGACCATGTCCGCCTGCATTAGCAGCAGTTCGACCAGTTCGCGCACTTTGGCGGGCAACGCCTGTAGGCGGGCTTGCGTCTCCTCGGCTGGGATGGAGAGGGTGGCGGCCAAGCCGGTATCGGCCACGGTGGGGCTTAAGGTCTGCGCGGCAACCTGCTCGCCGCTGCCGTCCAGCAGCATCGTTTCGATGAGGCCGAATTCTTCATCGGCCAGCGGGAGGTTTAGGCTGGGGTGGCGCAGCACCCGGATGATTTCGCCGGTCGCCGCCTGTGGGTCTTGCCGGTAGGCCGCGCACAGCGCCGGCCAGGCGTCCAGCAAGGCCATGGCCTCAGCGTCCGGGGCTGCGCCGCCGGCGACCCATTCTCCCAGCGTTTCAGCCAGCAGCAGGCAAGCGTCCTGCAAGCCTTGTTGCCCATCCTGCCCGGCTTGGTCGGCCAAGGCTTCCAGCGTGGCGGCATAGTCGAAGGCGGCGGGCGGGGCGGTTGCCTCATGGGTCTCATGGGCCTCATGGGTCTGGGTCTGATGGGTCTCAGGCTGGCCCGGCACCGGCAATCCCGCGTCTTCCAACAGCATCGCTTCGAGACCGGCGAATTCCTCGTCGGCCAGCGCCAAGCCAAGGCCGGGATCGCGCAGCAGGCGGATGATTTCCGCGCTGGCCCAGGCCGGTTGTAGGCGGTAAGCCTCGCATAGCAGGGGCCAGCGCGCCAGCAAGGCCGGCGCATCGTCCGCGCTTGGCGGGAGTCCTTCGCCCAATGCCTCCGCCAGCAGTAGGCAGGCGTCCTGCAAGCCTTGGCGGTTGTCGCGCCCGGCTTGTTCGGCAAGCAATTCTAGGGTTTCGAGATAGTCTGCGGCGGTGGCTTGTGCCGTCTCCGTGTCTGCCGGGGAAGGCGGCACGTCAAATTCGTCCAAAGGCTTCTGGGTCATGACGCTGTCTCGGTTGATGATCCTAATGGGGCCGCGGCAGGGTTGGCAGAGGGTGGCGCGCAATTAAGCGCTGTGCGCATGCCTCACGGCGACTTGTCGGCCCAGCGCTTTGAACAGCTCATCGAAGCGCAAGAGTCGCCAAGGCTGGCCTTGGTGCGGGTAAACCCTGCTGACATGGCTTTCTAGCACGGCGGGGAGGGGCGGCGGGGATAAGGCGGCGGGCGGCGGGGGCGGCAGGCTGAGCACTTCGGGCAGGCTGTCGATCCACAGCGCCACGGTTTTTTCGCCCGCCGCCTTATCCCCGCCGCCCCTCCCCGCCGTGCTAGAAAGCCATGTCAGCAGGGTTTACCCGCACCAAGG
>JBJSYU010000152.1:0-6314 GCA_046089945.1 Candidatus Methylumidiphilus sp. | reverse complement strand
ACCGTCGGCGACCCCTACAAAGACACCGCCGGCCCGGCAATCAACCCGATGATTAAGATCATCAATATTGTCGCTTTGTTGATGGTTCCGTTGTTGTGAGGTAATCGGGAGCGGCGGTATAGTCGGAGCGCCGGCATCCGTGCCGGCGTTTGGCGCAAACCACAAAAACCGGCTGTTGGCCGGTTTTGCAATGCTGGGGATACCTGTGAAAAAAACAAAACCATTTGGCGAATTGCCTCCACGTTATAGTTTTGGCCTCAATCCGTTCACTGACGCCCGCTTCAGCAAATGCCCGCGCTGCAAGCAACTGACCCATTTGAGGAAATTCCCTTTTGTGATCTATATCGAAGAGGGTGGGTTTTTGGTTCTGGGCAAAACCAGCCGCTATTGTTCCACCTGCGAGTTTATCGTTGTCCACCAAGACGAATTGGAAGCCGAATTAGCGGCGGCATTTTCAAGGTTGAGGCCGGAGGTTGTCGGAAATCCCTATTTCGTGGTTGGAACCTATGACCAAAAGGCTTGGAAAGCGGGAATGAAAACGCCGGGTGGGTCTGAGGACGTCAAGAAATTCACCGCCGATTTCAAAAAACGTGTCCAGTTGACGGTCGAACGCTATGTTTGGGCGAAAGCGCCGCCTAAATGACGGGGCGCATGTGAATACTCAAACCGGAAACACCCGCAACGGCGTCACCTCGCCGCTTTCCCGAAACCGCCGATAGTCCGCCAATACTTGCGCGTGGTCGAAGGCCAGCGGTTCGGGCAGCGCGTCTAAGTCGAACACTTGGCAGTTTTTGGCGTCATCGGCGGCGACCGGCAACCCTGCGGCTTCGGCGACATACACTGCGGTCACGGTATGGCCGCGACTATCGCGGCGCGGGTCGGAATAGATGCCCAATAACGCGATAAGTCGCACGTCTAAACTGACTTCCTCCATCGCCTCGCGTATTGCCGCATGCTCCACCGATTCGCCGATATCGACAAAGCCGCCGGGTATCGCCCAGCCATGCGGCGGGTTGGCGCGTTCGATCAAGACAATGGGGCGGTTAGGCAAATCGGCCAATTCGATGATCGCGTCGGCGGCCAGCAGCGGGGTGACGGGTTTAGGCATGGGATACTCCGGGGCGGGTTGAAAAGGGTGGGGAAGCGCCGACACACAGCCTGCGCCCTGTGGCGTAAAGTTTAGCGGGTGCCGCCTGCCGCCGGCCCGCCGAGCTTGAAGCGGGCGACTGTGCCGGCTTTGACTTTGGGGATATCAAACGGCTGGCCGTTGAATTCAATTTGGGTCGCCTGGGCGTTGCCCAGCACCACGGCAAACGGCGCCTGCCCCTGCAATGCGCGTTCCGCGTCGGCTGGCAGGTTTTCGTAAACCAAGCGCCGGCCGGCTTGGTCTCGGATGGACACCCAGCCGCTGGACGACAGGCGCAGTATGATGCGGTCTGGGCCTTGCCCGGTCGGCGTTGGCGCCGCTGCTGCCGCAGCGGCGGGCTTGGCGGTTTCGGCCGCTGGTTTTTCGGCTGGGGGCGGCGGCTTCGGCAGGGTTGCGGCGGGCTGGTTCGGAGGGAGGGCGAGCGTGTTGGGGGCGTCAGGCGTGGACGTGACGGGCAGCGGCCGCGCCACCACATCGCGCGGCGACGGTTCGTCCAGCGTTCCCAATGTTTGGAAAGCCCGCGTGGCGCCCCACAGCAATAGCGTAAGCCCCGCGACCGCCAGCAACACATGCGCGGGGTTGAGGGTGAAAGCGCGGCCTTTGCTGGGCTGCGGTTGCGGCGGCGGCGGGGCGATGGGCGCGGCGGGCGTCAGTGTGCGGTTGTAGGTTTCGATCAAAGGCTCTACGGTCAGGTTCAGCAAACGCGCATAATTGCGCAGGTAGCCGCGCACGTACACCGGCGCGAACTGTTGGAAATCGTTGGTTTCCAAGGCGATGATGACTTTAGGGTGCAGGCGCAGGGTGGCGGCGGCGGACGGGATGGACAGGCGGCAGGCTTCGCGGGCTTTGCGCAATTGCGCGCCGACTTCTTCCGGGCGATCAGGCGTTTCGGCTTTGGCTTCGCTGTTGTGTGGTTTTCCCAAACGTGGTCTCCGGGTGTGCGGTGCGTGCGTAATTGTCGCAATTTTACAGGATACTCTGTGCCCCCGCCCGCCAAGCCTGCGCATTTCTTTAAGGTTTTCGCAAAAATAGGTGCAAAGCATTGAAAAAAAAGGGCGTGACTGGCAAAGTCACGCCCTTTTTCAAATTCTGCGGCGTTGGCGCCGCTGTGGGTCGGTGGGGCCTGCGGCCAGCCCCGTTTTGTTTGCGGGCTGGCCTGCAAGCGCCGATCAATGGGCCGGTTTTTTCGCAAGCTCGGCGGTTTTTTCAGCCTTAGCTGCGGCGGTTTCCTTGGTCGCTTGCACGGCTGCGCCGCCTTCTTTCGCCGCCGGTGCCGCCGCTTCGGCCGCACCTTGCGCCTGTTCCTTGACGGCGGCCGGTGGAATGGCGGTGTCGGCTTTGGGGGTTTCGGCTTGGCTTAAGCTTGCAAAAGACAACAGGGCGAGGCCGGAGATAATCAGTGCTGAGGTTTTCATGGAGTGGCTCCTAATCAGGGTTTTTGATGATGTGCATACTGCGTTGCCTAACGATTTTTTTTAGGCGGTTGACAGTATTAAACTTGGCGGGCAATCCTAGTGGAACTGGCCTAGCCTAGGGTGTCCGGCAGCGCCTTTTGCGTTTGGCGTGAGGCTAATGTACGCCGCCTCGCTTAAAGAAAACTTAAAGCGCGGAAGAAAATATTGATACCGGCCAGCTTGGCATGACAACAACGACTAAAGAGAGTTTAAAGCTTATGCGATATTTGACTGAATGCCCCGAACGCAGAGGGTTGAACGACGAGATCCATGCCCGTCCGTATTTGGAATTGAACCCGCCGGAACAGGTGTCCTACATCGCGCTGCTGGTGGACAAAGAAGCCCGCGCGCGGGAGTTGGCGCATTTGCGCAGCCTGTGTGCCCATTACCAAGCGCCCGCGCCGGACTCGCTGGACAGCAAGGAGTTTTACGTCGATTGCGGGGCGTTTCGGCTGAAAATGGAGCTGCATGCGGAATTCACCCATTACAAATTCCTGCGGCAGACCGCGTTCAGCGCGCCGTTCGCCGATCCGGTGATTGCCACGCTGCCGGCCGATTGGTTGGAAGGATTGCCTGGCAAATTGCTGATTGGCGTCCATGTCGCCATCGTCGATGCCGGGCAGGCCGGGATGGATTTGGCGCTGGAGGCGTTGCCGCAGTATTTCGACGGCAACCGGCTGGTCGGCGGCAAAATCGCCGGCGGCAACGGCGCGGCGTACAGCGACTTTATGATCCACGACGACGGTTTCAGCCGGCTGTTGATCGTCAACGACGGCTTCGCTCCCGGCCAGGGCGGCCGCTGCATGCAGCGCCTGCTGGAAATCGAGACTTACCGCATGATGGCGCTGTTGGGCCTGCCGGTGGCGCGGGCGATTTTGCCGCAACTGCCGGAGGCCGACCGGCAATTGGTGACATTGACCGCCGCACTGGCCGACGGTCAGGCGCAATCCGACGAGGCGCTGCTGGCCGAATTGACGCGGCTGGCCGCGAAAATGGAAAACACCGTGTCGGCGACTTATGCCCGCTTCAACGCCACGCGCAGCTACGCCGCCTTGGTGGAAAGCCGGCTGGAGCAGTTGCGCGAATCGAAGATCGAGGGCATCCCGACTTTCAACGAGGTGCTGACGCGGCGGATCGACCCGGCGATGGCGACTTGCCAGGCGGTGGATCAATGGCTGCACCAACTGACCCAGCGCATCGCCAACGTCAACCAATTGCTGCTGGCGCGCATCGATGTGCGCCGCAAGCAGCAAAACCAAGACATTTTGGAGTCGATGAACCGCCGCGCCAGCCTGCAACTGCGCTTGCAGCAGGCTTTGGAAGGGCTGTCGGTGGCGGCGATCACTTATGCGGCGGTGAGTCTGCTGGGGCTGGTGCTGAACGGCGCCAAATCCATCGGCATCCACATCAACGCCGAATTGGCGATGACCTTGGCGATTCCGGTGGTCGGCTATTTTGTCTATCTCGGCGTGTCCGGGCTGCACGAGAGCATCCAGCGCGAAGACCAGGGCAGGGGGCCATAAAACTTGCGCATTGTGCTGGCTCCGATGGAGGGTCTGTTGGATTGTCTGCTGCGCGATCTGTTGACCCGCGTCGGCGGGGTGGATCTGTGCGTGACCGAGTTTGTGCGCGTGTCCGGCTCGGTGCTGCCGAACCGCACGTTCCAGCGCATCGCGCCGGAACTGCTGCACGACAGCCAAACCCCAGCCGGCGTGCCGGTGCGCGTGCAACTGTTAGGCTCCGATCCGCATTTCATGGCGCTGAACGCTGCCCGGCTGGCGGCGCTCAAGCCGGCCGGCATCGACCTCAATTTCGGCTGTCCGGCGAAAACCGTCAACCGCCACCAAGGCGGGGCGATTTTGCTGCGCGAGCCGCAGCGGCTGCACACGCTGGTGCGGGCAGTGCGCGAGGCGGCGCCGCCGGGTGTGCCGGTGACGGCGAAAATGCGTTTGGGCTATGAAGATAAAAGCTTGGCGATAGACTGCGCCCAGGCCATCGCGGCGGGCGGGGCGGCCGAATTGGCCGTCCACGCCCGCACCAAGGCCGAGGGCTACCGCCCGCCGGCGCACTGGGAATGGATCGGCCGCATCCGCTTGGCGGTCAACATTCCGGTCATCGCCAACGGCGAGATTTGGACGCTGGAGGATTGGCGGACGTGCCGGGAAGCCTGCGGCGCGGACGATGTCATGCTCGGCCGGGGCATCGTCGCCAACCCCGGCTTGGCGCGGATGATCCGCCACGGCCACGAGGCGGCGCTGAGTTGGGCGGAGTTGTCGCCGTTGCTGCTGGAGTTTTGGCGATTGCTGGAAAACCATGTCCAGCCGCAGTACCGCTGCGGCCGCGTCAAGCAATGGCTGAATTATCTGCGCAAAACTTACCCGGAGGCGGATGTTTTGTTTCAAGCGCTGCGCCGGGTCAACTTGGCTGGCGAAATGGAGCAAATATTACGGCGCGACGGGCGCAATTAAACCCGCTTCATTATTCCATCCGCCGCCCAAAGCCTTGCACAGGCTGACATGGCCGCTGGCCCAGGCGTGTTCGCTCAAGGCCAGTTGCTCTTGCGCGTCGTACCAGGTGCGGGCGGCGTCCAGCACGGTTTCCAGCCCGGTTTCGCCTTCCGTGTAAATCGCCAGCGCGGCGTCGGCGTTGTGCTTGGCGGTCGCGGCGGCGGCGGCAAGCGACTGTTTGCGGCGCTGTTCGCCGACCAGCGCCGCCAAGGCGTCCTCGACTTCGCGCAACGCCGCCAGCACGGTTTTCTCATACAGCGTCAACGCTTCCGCCGCCTTCGCTTCTTGTGTGTCGATGTTCGCCAACAGCCGCCCGGCTTGGAAAATCGGCAGCGACAGGCGCGGGCCGAAGCCGTAGAAACCGCTGGACAGATTGGCGAAATTGCCCAAGTCTTGGCTTTGGAAACCGGCCACGCCGGTCAGCGCCAGCTTCGGGAACAGTTCCGCCACCGCCGCGCCGATGGCCGCCGTAGCCGCCGCCAGCCCGCGCTCGGCTTGGCGGATGTCGGGGCGGCGGCGCAGCAAGTCGGACGGCAGGCCGGGCGGAATTGCCGGGGCGTTTGGCAAGGTCTGCGCCATGCCCGCCAATCGCGCGTCCAGCGCGGCAGGCGGCTGGCCGAGCAGCAAGGCCAAGGCGTGGCCGGTGTTTTGCATCTGCGCCTGCAAATTCGGCACGGCGGCTTCGGCGATTTCCATCTCGGCCTGGGCGCGGCCCACGTCTAGGGTGCCGGCCAGCCCTTCCTGATAGGCGACTTGCGCCAATTGGTGGACTTTGCGCTGGATTTCCAGCCGTTGCTGGGCAATTTCCAGCCGCCGCCGCAAGGTCGCCAACTCCAGATAATTGCGCCCGACTTCCGCCGTCAAACTGACTTGGACGCCGTGCCCGGCTTCCTCCGCCGCCTCCGCATTCGCGGCGGCGGCTTCGTTTTGGCGGGCGATGCCGCCGAACAGATCCAATTCCCAACGGCTGTCAAAGCCGGCCTGAAACAAATCAAACGGCGTGCCCAGCGGGCCTAGCGAAGACACCAGCCCGTCGGCGGCGCCGTTGCTGCCGTCTTGCGCCGAGCCGAGCAAGCCTCTTAGCGCGTTGGGGCTGATGCGCTCGCGCTGGTAGGCGGCGGAACCGTTGACGCTGGGCCAGCGCAACGCCGCCGCCGCCCGCGTTTGCGCCCGCGCCTGCGTCAGCCGGGCGCGGGCGAGGCGCAG
>JBJSYU010000151.1:0-8617 GCA_046089945.1 Candidatus Methylumidiphilus sp. | reverse complement strand
GTATTCGACCACATCCGGCAGGTATTGATGGTGGAAACGGCCTTGCTTCACCCAAGATTCAGGGCCGTGGTCTTGCGCGAAATCCAATACCCCCAGCACCACCATGCTGATAATCCGGCTGCCGCCCGGTGTGCCGAGCAGGGCGATGCGGTCTTTGCCGATCAAGAAGGTCGGCGTCATACTCGATAACATGCGTTTGCCCGGTTCGATTTTATTCGCGGCCCCGCCGACTAGGCCATAGGCGTTGGGCTGGCCGGGGCTGACGGCAAAATCGTCCATTTCATCGTTCAACAATACCCCGGTGCCTGCCGCGACAAAACCGGAGCCAAAGCCTTGGTTGATACTCAAGGTTGCGGCGACGCGGTTGCCTTGTGCGTCGAGGATGGAGAAATGAGTGGTGTTGTCGCCTTGCGCGGCGGGGGCGGCGTCGGCCAATTGCGCGCTGGGCAGCGCGCGGTCGCTGCGGATGGCGGCGCGCAGGCCGGCGGCATAATCCGGGCTGGTCAATTGGCGCACCGGGACATTGACGAAATCCGGGTCGCCCAAATACAGGTCGCGGTCGCGGTAGGCGCGGCGTTCGGCCTCGATAATCAAATGCTTGGCCGTCACCGGGTCGGCGTGTTCAAGGTCATACGCCGCCAGCACGTTCAATATTTCCAGCAGTGCGACGCCGCCGCTGGACGGCGGCGGGGCGCTGACGACGCGGATGCCTTTGTACTCGCCCCGCACCGGCTCGCGCTCGACGATGTGGTAGCCGGCTAAGTCGGCCTGTTGCCAAATGCCGCCGCCGGCGCGCACCGCCTCGACCAGCTTGGCGGCGGTCTCGCCCCGGTAAAACCCGGCGTGGCCCTGTTCCGCCAAGCGCCTTAAGGTCGCCGCCAAATCTTTTTGCACCAGCCGGAAACCCGCCTGCGGCGCGGCGCCGTCTTGCAGGAAAATCGCAGCCGTCGCCGGGCAGGCTTGCAGCGCTTTTTCCTTGGCCTTGACGCCGCGCAGGTAGGCTTCGCCGACCGGAAAGCCGGTTTCCGCCAGCCGGATCGCCGGGGCCAGCGACAGCCCAAGCGGCAGGCGGCCGTATTTTTTCGCCAGATGCGCCAAGGCGGCCGGCAGGCCGGGAATCGCCGCCGCCTTCGCGCCGTCCAGCGACAGCGCCTTGATTGGCTGGCCCTGGCCATCCAGATACATGTCGGCAGTGGCCGCCAGCGGCGCGGCTTCGCGGCCGTCAATGACGACTTCCTTACCGTCGCCTACGCGCTTCAACAGCCAAAAGCCGCCGCCGCCCAAGCCCGAACCGGCCGGTTGCACCACCGCCAGCGCGGCGGACACCGCGATGGCCGCGTCGAAGGCGTTGCCGCCTTGGGCGAGTGCCGCAAAGCCGGCCTGCGTCGCCAGCGGATGGGCGCTGGCGATGGCGGCTTGGCGGTGATTGGCTTGTGCCGGGGTGGCTAATAGTCCTAGGCAAAGGGCGAAGGCATAAAACCAGAGCTTGGATAAATGGGGCATATGCGCTTTCGGGAGAGTGAGTAAGGGGGATTAGAAGGTTTTGACCGTGTCTAGCCAATACCGCCGATAAGCTTGTCCATGGCTGTTGGTGCGCTCGTCTTCCAGTATGCCACCGAACTTTAAGATAATGCGCCGTGACGCGACATTGTGGGTTTCAACGGTAATTAGCGCCCGCTTGACACCGCGTCGGCGCAATTCGTTTAAAGCCAAACGCAACGCGGTTTTACCATAGCCTAGTCGGCGTTTTGCCGGGATGATGTAATAACCGACATGCCCGCCCCAATTCAGCAATTCGGCGTTTAGGCGGGGATTCATGCGGATCAGCCCAATAGCCTGGCCCTCAGCGTCAAGCAGCCAGAAATTGTGCTGCTGCGGGAAATCGTCGGACAACGGCGGGCTGTTTGCCAGATGCACGCAATACTCTAACCAATCCGCCAATCGTCCGGGTTCACCACCCACTGCCGTGCCGCCAAAGCCGTTTTCGCCATCGCCTAAGGCGGCAAGCAAACCGAGCGCGCCGGGGGGTGGTTTTTCGGTGATTGCCTGCAATTTCATCAGTTGGCAGGGTTTAGCCGCGCACTGTGTTTCTGCCGCTGTGCTTGGCCAGATAGAGCAAGGCGTCGGCCTGTTGGAGGAACTCATCCAACGGAATGTTGCTGGAGTTGTCTCGCACACCGATGCTGACGGTGACGGGAATTGGCTGGTCTTGATAGTAAAAGCCTTGCGCCGCAATCGTCGCACGGATTTGCTCGGCGAGGACGATACCTTGATCTTTTCCCGTGTTGGGCAACAGCACGGCGAATTCCTCGCCGCCCGTGCGGGCGAATGTCATGTCCGGGGCAATGAGTCCGGCGACTGTGGCGGCCATTTGCGCCAAGACTGCATCGCCAGCCGGATGACCATACATGTCGTTAATGGCTTTGAAATGGTCGATATCGATCAGCAGCACAGTCAGCGGCAGTCCAGTTTGCAGGCTTTTCTCATACTCCACGTTTAGGGTTTCGCTGAAGTAACGCTTGTTGTAGGCTTTGGTCAAATAATCCACGGCCACCGATTCCAGCAAACTGCCTTCGGCATTGATGTCGGTGAGGAATTTGCAGGTGATTTCGCCAAATACGATTTGGTCGCCGTCAAAAAGCTCCACGCTGTCTATCGGGGTTCCCCGGTAAAACGTGCCGTTCAGGCTGGACAAATCGGTGACGGTGAGCCTGATGCCGGTTTCGTCCAGCAGGATTTGCGCATGCTTGCGGGACACGGACTGTTGGTCTAGCCAGATTTCACAGTCAAACGCCCGACCGACCAGCATCGACCCGGACAGAGTGAATTTTTTGCCGACCGGCCCGCCTTTGACCACGACCAGATAAGACTGGCCGCATGGTTCATCTAGCGCAGTGCGGGAAATGAGCAGGGTTGTTTTGGGGTTAGCCATGCATGCTGTCGCCGGGGCGCTTGTCGCGCAAATGTGGAAGCGACAACATACAAGGCCAAGGCGTGGGCGTCAAGCTGGGGAAAACCCCGCAAGCGTCACAGATGCCGCAAGCGCGGCCTCATGAACAACATGTGCGCATCGCCTAGGGCGCGTTCGGCAAAGCCGCCTTCACAATAGGCGAAATAAAACTCCCACATGCGGATAAACGCTTCCGGGTAGCCCATGGCGCGGACTTCATCAAGGCGGGCCATGAAGTTTTGCCGCCAATGGCGCAACGTGGTCGCATAATGCGGGCCTATGTCCTCCAACGCAATCAGCTTCAAATCCGAGGCGCGGGTGGCGGCTTGCAATAAGGGCGTGATGGCCGGAATGCAGGAGCCGGGGAAAATATAGTGCTTGATGAAATCCACTTCATCGCGGGCGCTGAGGTATTGCTGGTCGGCGATGGTGATGGCTTGCAACAGCATCGCTCCGTCGGGTTTTAGCAACGCGGCGCAGTGGCGGAAAAACGTTTCGTAATACTGATGGCCTACCGCTTCGATCATTTCAATCGACACCAGTTTGTCGTATTGTCCGCGCAAGTGCCGGTAATCCTCCAGTAACACAGTGATTTGGCCTGACAAACCGGCTTCGTCTATGCGCTGTCTCGCCAAATCATACTGGTTTTTGGAAATGGTCGTCGTGGTGATGCTGCAACCATAATGCTGTGCGGCATGCAAGGCGAAACCACCCCAGCCAGTGCCAATTTCCAACACCTGCTCGCCGGGTTTTAAGGCCAATTTCTGGCAAATGGCATCGAGTTTGGCTATGGACGCATCGCGCAAGCTGGTTTCCGGCGTCGGAAAAATGGCCGCGGAATACATGAGGGTTTCATCCAGAAACAGGCGAAAAAAATCATTGCCCAAGTCGTAATGCGCGGCAATGTTGCGGCGGCTACCGCTAGGCGTGTTGCGGTTGTAGGCGTGGAGCAGTTTGCGCAAGGGTGTGGCAATCAGCGCATAACCGCTGTCCATGCCGTCCAATACTTCACGGTTGCGCAATAGCAGGCGGATGACGCTAGGCAGGTCGGCGCAACTCCATAAGCCGGCCATATATGCCTCGGCGGCGCCGATGCTGCCACCGAACACGACATCGCTGTAAAACCCTGGGTCGCGCACAATAATGGTCGCCGACACCGGAAAATCCGGCTGCTCGGCGCCGAAACTGTAAGTGTCTCCATCCACCAACAATAGCTTGCCTGTGCGCAAGCCGGCCAGTTGCTTGTGCAACAAGCGGCGGGCGAAGGCGTCTAGGGTTCGGATTTGGGTGGGGGGGATTGCGCTGGCATTGCTGATAGGCGTTTGCATACGAGTTACCTTATGATTCGGAAAGCTTAGGGTGGCTGAAAAAAGGTATTCCTTTTAGCTTCAGACGCGCCGCTTGCCAATAAATTCCCAGCGCCACTTGCATAGTCATCAATGGGTAACATAGCAAAGCCATATTCAAATTGGCTGTGCTGATAGGTTGGCGGCGCAGCTCCAAGGTGGCGTCAAACACTTTGTTGCTTTCGGATAGCAGATTCATATGCACACTCAGCCGTTCGCCAGGTTCGGAAAACCGCCAGTCGTAGTGTAAGTCCATCGGAAAAAACGGCGAAACATGGAAGGTTTTGGCGAACTGATAGCGATGATGGCGGGTAGTACCGTGATTGTCCGCCGCGCACAGCACATAGCTGTGGCGTTCCTCCCAGGGGGTATTGGTGATTTCGGCGATGATGGTTTCAACCTGTCCACCGCTGGCGTCAAAGCAGTAATAGAATGTGACGGGATTGAAGCAGTAGCCGAAATAGCGCAAATGCGTCAACATGCGGATGGGGCCGACAGGTCTTGTGCCGGTATGCCGATGAACGTGTTCGCGCAGGGCTAGGCTGAGGGGGATTTCGGGATCGCCGAAATAATCTGAACGCTTAAGCCAAGCCAGCGCGGGCCGCGCGCAAGACCACAGCCAGCGCCCGGCGAACACCTGTTCCAACTCGTCCAAATCCAAATAAACCAAAAACAGCCGATAACGGAAGGCATGCGGTTTCGGCGCGAAACGCCGGTGCCTGACCGTGCCGACATACAGCGCACTATGCATGGCCGTAGTCTTGGTTGATTTGCGCCACGACGCGCAAGGCGCTGTTGACGCCGTCTTCGTGGAAGCCAAAACCCCAATATGCCCCGCAATAATAGCTGCGGTTGACGTCGCTGATGTCGCTATGGCGTTGCTGGGCGGCAACGCCTTCCGGGGTATATAAGGGATGGTGGTATTGGATGCGTTTGATGATTTTGTCCGGGTTGATGTGTTCGCTGTAATTCAGCGTGACGCACAGGGTTTCCGGCGGATTGAGGCTTTGCAGGATGTTCATATTGTACGTTAGTGCGACGCGCTCGCGCTGTGCCTTGGGAATATGGTAATTCCACGCCGCCCAAGCGAGGCGGCGGCGCGGCAAAATACTCGCATCGGTGTGCAATACCGCTTCGTTATCTTGGTATTGTATGGCACCTAGAATATTTTGCTCGGCGGCGCTGGGGTCGGCCAACAGCCGCAAGGCTTGGTCGCTGTGGCAGGCGAACACGACGGCGTCAAACTGTTCAGCCGCGCCATTGGCCGGCGTGACGCTGGCTGATTGCCCCTGACGGATGACTGATTGAATCGGGGTATTGAGGCGTATGCGTTGGGCAAAGCGCTGGGTGAGTTTGGCGATGTATTGCTTGGAGCCGCCTTGGATGACTCGCCACACCGGCCTGTTGTCCACACTGAGCATGCCGTGGTTATGGAAGAAGCGCACAAAATAACGCGCAGGAAACCCCAGCATTTGCTCCGGCGTGGATGACCAAATCGCCGCGCCCATCGGTAGGATGTAATAGCGGATGAATTCTTCGCCATAGCGGTTCGCGCTGAGGTATGCGCCTAAGGTGATGGTTTCGTCTGCGGCTTGCAGCAGTTCCGGAGCCTGTTTGTTGAAGCGCAAGATATCGCGGATCATGCGCAGGAACGAGGGTTTTAACAGGTTAAGCCGCTGCGCGAACAGGCTGTTCAACGTGGTGCCATTGTATTCCAGCCCGGTGTTGTCGCATTTGACGCTGAAACTCATCGCGCTGGGCTGGTGTGCGACACCGAGTTCGCTTAAAAGCTTGATGAAGTTGGGATATGTCCAGTCGTTGAACACGATGAAGCCGGTGTCCACCGCATAAGTTTTTCCAGCCATGGCGATATCGTGCGTGTGGGTGTGTCCGCCGATGTAATCTGCGGCTTCAAACACGGTTATATCGTGTTCAGGGCTGAGGTAATAGGCGGCGGTCAGGCCGGCTATGCCGCTGCCGATGATGGCGATTTTCATGCGCTGGCTCCGCTGTCGGCTGGCCGGTCTAGGTGTCCGCGCTCGCGGGCAGCGGCGGGCAGGGCTTTTAAATCCCAGATGATGCCTAGGCTGGCCATGAGTTTCAGCAAATAATAAGTCAAGTCAAACTCCCACCAGTAAAAGCCCTGGCGCGCCGAGCGCGGGTAATGATGATGGTTATTGTGCCAGCCTTCGCCTAAGGTTATCAGCGCCAACCAGGGGTTATTACGGCTACCGTCTGGGGTGGCGTAGCGGCGGCTACCCCAGACATGGCACAGGGAATTGATGGTGAATGTGGCGTGGTATAAGACAATGGTGGAAATCAAAAAACCCCAGACGAATAACTGTCCACCGCTGGTGCCCATGCCCGGTGCCCACTGGCCCAGCGCAGCACCGATGGCGTACAGCGACAAGCCGAACACCACCGGCACAGCGATATCGAAGCGGTCGAGAAAACACAGTTCGGGGAATTTCAGCCAGTCTTTGACCAAATGGCGGCGGGTGGGGAAATTGGCTTTGCATAAAAACCAACCGACATGGCTCCAAAACAAGCCGTGGCGTACAGGCGAATGGGTGTCGTCGTCTTGGTCGGAGTTGGCGTGGTGGTGGCGGTGGTGCGCGGCCCACCAGATCGGGCCACGCTGCACCGCGGCGGCGCCGATGATGGCGAAGGCCAGTTGCACCGGGCGCGAGGTGCGGAAGGCTTTATGCGAAAAATAGCGGTGGTAAAAGCCAGTGATGGCGAACATGCGCAGGACGTACAGACCAACAGCGACGGCGACGGCAAACGGACTCCAACCCACCCAGATGACGCTGAGGCAGGCGATGTGCATCAACATAAACGGGATGACGCGCAACAGATCGACGCGGCGGGCGTCGGCGGCTTGGGTGTCGGGGGCGGGGATGGCGTTGACATCGAACCAGCGGATGAGGGCGTCCAGCCAAGGGCGGGGCGGCGTTTGAGGATTTTCCATGGTGCGGGGGTTCCAAGATGAGGGGCGGCCGGTTTGGCGGTAGGGTTGCGGGAGATTCCCGCCGGCTATTTTATTCGATGCGGTAGTGCAGCACACGGCCGTTTTCCAGCGTGGAATCCAAAGCCAGCCAGCGCCGGTCTGCCGAATACCACAGATCGATCAGGAATTTGTCGGTTTTCATGCGGTAACGCCAAGCCTCCTGGGGCTTGCCGGCCACGTTGACAGATTCTTGGCCGAGAGTCTCGATGCTAACATTGACATATTCGCCGTTTTGCGGGTTTATCAGCCGCTTTTGCTCCAACATGCGCGGGTTCCAATAGGCGAAGGTCATCACGCAGCCGGGCAGGGTGGCTTGGGTTTTTGCAGTGCTTATCTTTAGGCCGGTGGCGTCGCCGCTGCCGTTGACGCTGAACTTTTCACCGTTGTCGTCGGTGCTGGAATGGATACTCGTCAGGCAGTCGCCTTGCCATTGTTCGTTGGATTCGTGGCGGTAGTCATAGGCGTTGAAGATGAACACATCGACGGCAAAATGGGCTTTGCTTTGCAATGTCCGCGCACCGTTTTCCCCGGCGATGCGGAATGAGTGTTCACCGACCGGCTTATCGTCTAGGTAAACCTTGAAATTCCAGGCGTCATCCGGCGTGGCGGCAAGGCTTGGGCAGAGTATTCCGGCGGAGAGCAAGGCGACAATTAGACGAAACATGGACGTTGTACCATGGCAGGGTATTTAGGGGGATTTAGACTTTGGCCGACTTGGAAAAAAGGCGGGTGTGCGTAGGATGTAGTCATGGTAATCCGGCCTCCGTACAAGTATGTCTTTTTCCAGCATCGGCACGCCCGACACGCGCAGCAGCAGCACCGACATCAGTATCGGCGAAGCGACAGCCCAGCCGCCGCCGTTGCCCAAGGCCAGCAGGTAAAACCCCCACCACACGCAAAATTCGCCGAAGTAATTCGGGTGGCGGCTGTAGCGCCATAGCCCTTCCGCCATGACTTTGCCGGGGCTGTCGGGCCGGGCTTTGAATTGGGCAAGCTGCCAGTCGGCGAGGCTTTCATAGGCAAAGCCAAATGCCCACAGCGCAATGCCCAGCCCGTCAGCCCAGGACAGCGGGCTGGGGTCGGCCAAGCCGACCAGCAAAGGCAGAGAGACGATCCACGCCAACACGGCTTGCAGTACAAATACCAGATACAGGCTTTTAAACTCAAAATTGGGCTGGTTGTTGCGGCGTATGGTTTGGTAGCGGCTGTCTTCCGGTTGGCCGCGATGCCGCCAAGTGATATGCGCGGACAGGCGCGCGGCCCACAACGCCACCATGCCCAGCAGCGGCATGGCGCGCGGGCCGGTGTCCG